>NZ_JBXWRZ010000092.1:0-1234 GCF_059613165.1 Ruegeria sp. BHSB172 | reverse complement strand
CTGCGATCGCACCACTTCGACCGCCTGACGGGCACTTTCGGAAAAGGCGTTGGCCTTGGCCGACGCGACCTGGGCTTCGGCGACCTTATGGTGGGTCAGGATCTGGTTCACGACCGCAATGACGATCAGAAGAATCCCGCCCCCCACCGCGAGCCAGCCCAGAAGAGGGTGGAAAATGAAGATGGCGGCCAGAAACACCGGCGTCCAAGGCAGGTCCATCATCGCCAGAAATACGGGCGAGGCACACAGGGCCTGAATGGTCTCGAGGTCGCGCAGCGACCGGGCGGGTGTGGCCCGGGCTTGAGGATAAAGAGCATGGCGCAGGGTCGCGTCGAACACACGTTCGTCCAGGTCGGACTGAAACCTGGCGCCGAACCGGGCAATGATCCGCCCGCGGGCATAGTCCAGCATTGCCATCAGGCCATAGAGCAGGGCGACCAGCAGAAACAGCGCCGTCAGCGTCTCGACCGCGCGCGAGGACAGGACGCGGTCATAGACCTGAAGCATGAACAGCGGCCCGGTCAACATCAGGATGTTGACGAAGACGCTGAACAGGAAGGTCAGCAACAGGAAGGTCGATCCCTGCCTGCGTGCGGATTGAAGCTCGGGGTCCGGGCGGAGATTTTCGGGGTGCTTCGGGCTCACGATCGGTCAACCTTTGTCATTCATGCGCGGATCCGGGGCTGTGACAAGCTTGGGCCGCAGCCAAACCCGGGATTTACCAGCCTCGCCCGGCCTTCTGAAGTCGCAAGGGGCGCCGGAGTGCAATGTGTGGCGGTTTCTTGCCAGATCGACCGGCCGGATTCCGCCTCACTCAGGCACTCTGGGGGTGCGGCTACCCGATGTTGCAGCGAGCCTCGTCGCAGCTACGATATATGGGTGACATCGGCGGAACAACAGTTTTGTCCACCGGTTGCCAAGGCTCGTGAACGGTCAGTTGTCGAGGCTACGGAAAATCCGCGTGGTCGAGAAATACCGCTCCAGTTCTTCGATCCGTTCCTTGCTTTCTTCCCAGCGGGCTTCCTGCACCTCGGCGATCAGGGTCTCGGAAATCAGCTGAAGTGCGATGGTGGAATCCCAGCTCGACGGGGCCTCGACCAGTGCGTGGAACGTGTAGTCCGCCGTCCGCCCGATGGGTGAGCCCCACTGGTCGGTGAACAGAACGACCGTCACACCCCGATCCGATGCCACCTGCGCCAGCTTCTCCAGATGCGCTTCGTAGCGGCGGATGTCG
>NZ_JBXWRZ010000091.1:0-1692 GCF_059613165.1 Ruegeria sp. BHSB172 | reverse complement strand
GAGCGCCGCAAGGAAGACGGCGAGCGCGCCCGTATCGACGCCGAGGATGCCGAGCGGATGCGAGCCGAGATGACGCCCATGGGCGAAGACGACGATGACCTGCGCTCGTTGTTCCGTGAACCCGAGGACTCGCGTGCGGACATCACCGGCCGCCATCTCGAGCCGTCCCGCCTTGAGGGGTTCGAACTCGAGGACGAATTCGATCTGAGCGACGGAGCGTCGGACTTGTCCGACGAGGACGACTCGGTAGAGGACCCCGACCAAGTGGTGACGACCCTGTCGGAAAAGCTACGCGCAGACGCACCGGCCGATGCCGCCCCGACCGAAGATTCCGACTCGGCACCTGCGGATATCGAGGTTTCGGTTTCCTCGATCACCGCCCTGCTGTCCGAACAACAGGCCGCCGACCCGGACTGTTACGAGCCCGAGCCCGAATCGAATGCCCTGACGAATGGCGGAACCACGGACGACCCGCAGCCGGCCCGAACGTTTGATCATTTGCTGGACGTCCCGGCCGGAACGCCGCTGAGCGCGTCCGCCATGTGGCGCGAGATTTCCGACGGCACCGAACTACCGTCGGATCCCGCTGGGTTGCGCGCCGTATTTCAGGCTTTTCTGGAGGAATTCGACCAGATCGCGCGCGAACACAGTGGCCAGCAGAGCCCACCAGCGGTGATGAGCGAACCCAAGGACAGGGCTGAATGGCAGGTCTCGTGACGCGACCCCGCGAACCGGGCGGATCGGAAAAAGCCGTTTCCCGCCCGGACGATGAATGCTATCGGTTGCGCGACGGGAAGACCCCGTTGCGCATCGGTTTTTTGAAAGGTTGACAGGACGTTAGATGAGCATAGAGGCCGCCCTGACCAGCGCCATGGAGACTATCCCCGACTGTATCGCAGCCGGATATATCGATATGGAAACGGGCATGTTGCTGGGCGCATCAACGACGGATGATGCCGATGCCGAGGTTCTGAACAATCTGGCCATCGCCGTTGCCAACCTGTTTCAAGGGCGCGGTGTACAGGCCTTCCAGGACCTGCTCGAATCGGCCGGCCTGCAAGACAACGACACCCCCGGGTTCGGAGAAATCGCCGTATTCTCAGAAGATCGGCTGCACATCTTTCTGCGGACGCGCGAGTACCCCGAACACGTGGTCTGCTACATCTGTCACGCCAGCGCCAATACCGGCCTGGCCCTGACCAAATCGCACCTGAGCCTCGGGCCGGTGGCGGCGGCGGTCTAGCAAGGATATCAAGGACGGATGCAATGACGGCGACAGAGATCATCGACATGCTCGAAAACATCGGGCGCAGGGCGACTCCACGGCTGTCGCCCGCGGTCGACCTGACGGCGGAAACACCGGCCGCGCGGCGCAGTCTGATCCTGCAGGCGATCCGGGGTACCGTACTGCCCCGCCGCGCCGAGTTCACCGCCCCTGACGGAACGCGTCTGGCGCTTGAACTGAACAGCTCGCGCATTACCGATGTCTACCGGACCAGCACCGGCGAGCTTCCCGATTTCGCGACCGAAGCGCGTGAAACCATCGTGCGGAAGCTGGCACGACTGGTGTCGGACCTCGCCCTTGCGGGCGATCCGATTCAGATGGTGTCCCTGCAACCCGACGGCCCGACCGAGGCCGACGATGTCGGGATCACTTTCACCGAGATAAAGACGGCCTGCGCGGCGATCGAG
>NZ_JBXWRZ010000090.1:0-1558 GCF_059613165.1 Ruegeria sp. BHSB172 | reverse complement strand
GCTTTGTGACGAACAGACTTAAATGAATGCCACAATGATACTTGGGATAGGCTTGACGGTCCACTTGTATATCCAAAACGGTGTTCGCCCCCGCGTGGTGCACCGGCCGCAGGCGGGGGAGAATGCCGGGATCAGTGTGCCAGATAGGTTTTCAAGGTCTCGGTGGTGCCTTGGGTCCAGATCATGGTCAGCCACCGCGCAAATGCCTTACGGAACGCGGTGAAATCGGCCAGATCGCCATAGTACTGGCGCTGCTCCAACCACACGGTTGGGGTTTCACGCGCTTGTGTCGCGACGGCCACCAGATCGTCCCAGAACGGGTCGTTGGGGTCAATCGGCGTCCCGTCTTCGCGCGTGCCGGCGCACATCCGGGCCCAGAACGCCTCGACCAGCGCCAGCCCCTCGACCGAGGCGCCGGCTGCCTGGGCGTCACGGATCGAGGGCAGCACGAATCCTACATGTCTGGACGAGCCGTCAAAGGCGACCCGGCGCGTGGTGTCGATGATGGCCGGATTGCGGAACCGGTTTTCGATCAGGTCGATGTACTCGGCCACCGACCGTTCGGGCACCGGACGCACGAAAGGGGCGATTTCCTCGGTTTCGACCTTGCTGAAGAACCCGGACACCAGCGGATGCGCCATGCACTCCGCGATCGTGCCCAGGTTCAGGATCTCGCCGACATTGGCAAGAACCTGATGGCCCGCGTTCAGAATGCGCAGTTTCATGACCTCATAGTCATGAACGCGGTCGGTAAAGGTGGCGCCGACCTTGTCCCAATTCGGCCGCCCGGCGCAGAAGGCATCCTCGATCACCCATTGGCGGAAGCTTTCATGGGTGACTGGCGCGGCGTCGTCGATCCCCAGCGCGCGCACCAGCTCCAGCTCGGTCGGACCCGTGGCGGGCACGATGCAATCGACCATCGAGTTGGGGAAGGTACATTGCGTGTCGATCCAGTCGGCCAGATCCGGGTCCGACAGGCGCGCCAGCCCCACCACCGCCTGACGCAGAACCTGCCCGTTGCCGATCAGGTTGTCACAGCTCAGCCCGGTCAGCGGACCGACGCCCGCATCGCGCCGCCGTCGCAGGCCCGCGACGATTGCGCCGAAGACGGTGCGTGGCCGGTCAGGATTGGCGGCATCGTGTCGGATGTCGGGGTGGTCGGTGTCCAGCCCCTTGGTAACGGGGTGCAAGAAATAGCCGCCCTCGGTCACGGTCAGCGAAACGATGCGGATCGCCGGATCGGCCAGCTGCGTGATCAGCGGGCCGTTGTCCTCTTGCGGGGGCAGGTAGTCGATCATCGCGCCGGTCACCTCGGCGCGGCGCTGGCCTTCGGTCAGCTCGACTAGCGTGGTGAGACAGTCCTGCGCCAGCAGCTTGCGCCGCATCTCGGCGTCATAGGCGCGCACGCCGGCGCCGATGATGGCCCAATCCTGCGCCGCGCCCTGCTGCATCAGCCGGTGCAGGTACCAGGCCTGATGCGCGCGATGAAAATTGCCCACCCCGATATGCACGATCCCCGGCGTCAGCGCGGCGCGGTCGTATTCCGGGCGCAGCACGC
>NZ_JBXWRZ010000089.1:0-1593 GCF_059613165.1 Ruegeria sp. BHSB172 | reverse complement strand
GCCGGTGCGGATAACGATATCGCCGAATTCATTGGCCGATGTCAGGCGTCCTTTGGTCTTGATCGTGTATTGAAAGGTCTGGCCCTCGGGCACTGGCGGGGCACCGATCGAGCCAGCCGACACCTCGATATTCTGTTCGCGAATGGCCGAAATCACGTCACCTGGCGTGATCGACAGGGCAGCCATCTTGTCAGGGTCCATCCAGATCCGCATAGCGTATTCCAGATTGGTCAGAACATCGGCTTTGCCCACGCCCTGCACCCGCGCCAACGCATCCTTGAGGTTGATCGACGCGTAGTTCGACAGAAACACGCTGTCATAGGTGCCACTGGGCGAGGTCAGCGTCACCAGCAGCAGCATGTTGGTCGACGCTTTCTGGGTTACGACCCCAGACGCGGTGACCTCGGCGGGCAGCGACGACATGGCCTGCGCCACCCGGTTCTGAACGTTGACCGAGGCGATATCCGGGTCGGTGCCGACCTCGAAGGTGATGTTTAGCGAATAGGATCCGTTGTCCGACGAGGTGGAGGTCATGTAGATCATGTCGTCCACGCCGTTGACCTGCGCCTCGATCGGGGCGGCCACTGTGTTTTCCACGGTTTCGGCATTTGCGCCCGTATAATTGGTCGAAACGCTGACCACCGGGGGCGTGATGTCGGGAAACTGCGCCACCGGCAAAACCATGTAACCGATCATGCCCATGATCGTCAGGACCAGTGAAATGACGAAGGCCAGCTTGGGCCGGCTGATGAACAGGGCGGAAAACATCGGTTATTCTCCCGGCTGTTCTGCAGCGACGACCGCGTCCACGGCCACCCCGGGCCGCACGCGCTGCAGCCCCTCGACGATGACGCTTTCGCCTTCGCGCAGGCCTTCCTTCACGATCACCGCAGAACCCACGTTGTTGCCCGTGGTGATGTACCGTTGTTCGACCATCTGCTTGTCGTTTACGACCAGAACGAACTCGCCACGCTGGTCGCGCTGCAAGGCGGCCTGCGGAATCAGAACCTCGAGCGTGGGTTCCAGCGCCTCGATCTGGACGTTGACGAAAGCGCCGTCGACGATGAGGCGGTCGGTATTTTCAAACTCGGCCCGCAAGGTGATGGCGCCGGTCAAAGGGTCTATCCGGTTGTCGACGAACACGATCTTGCCGGTCTCTTGCAGCTCGGTTCCGTTTGGCAGGGTCAGCTTGACCACCGGGCTCTTCTCGCTTTCGGCCAGGGTCGATGCGGTTTCGTTGACCGCTTGAAGCACCGAGGTGAACTGTCTCTCGTTCAACGAGAAAGTCACATAGATCGGAGCCTCGCTGACCAGGTTTACCAGAGGTTCGGTGTTCGGACCGACGACATCGCCGACGCTGACATTGATCCGGCTTAGCCGGCCGTCAAACGGTGCGTGGATCTTTGTATAGCTCAGGTCCAGTTCGGCCTGCCGGATCGCGGCCTGTGCAGCTTTGACTTCGGCCTCGGCGACCAATTCGTTGGCGCGTGAAATGTCCACTTCCGATTCCGGCGTGGCTTCGCGCCGGAACAGCTCTTCCTTGCGGGCCAGATCCACCTTGGCCAGTTCCAGATTGGCCTCGGCACGGTCCAG
>NZ_JBXWRZ010000088.1:0-1811 GCF_059613165.1 Ruegeria sp. BHSB172 | reverse complement strand
CGACCGGGCCCAGTCCAGCGTGCCCTCGTAGTCGTCCAGCGGTAGGTCCGACCTGGGTCTGAACTCCTCGGAAATCTTCGAAGCCAGCGGATTGTGCCGTGCTATCCTGCGCGCGATCTTGATGCCGTCGACGATGGTCCGACAATCGGTTTCAGTTGACAGATAGTTCGGAACGATCTTGACGTATGATGTCGGGTCCGGCCCGGCGAGCCGCAGCTCTCCGCGGCTTTCGGGGCGCAGTTGGCACACCGACATCGTGAAAGCCGAGAACGGATGCACGCCCTCGCCCGGGCTGTCGGCCGACCAGGGCTGGACATGGAACTGGATGTCGGGGGTTTCGATCTCGGGGCGGGTCTTCAGGAAACCGGTGGCCAGGCTGGCCGCCATGGTCATGGGGCCGGTGCGGAACAGGGCGTATTTCAGGGCGATCCGGGCCTGGTTGAACAGGCTGCGCACCTCGTCGTTCAACGTGGGTTCGTTGCATTTGAACACCAGCCGTGCCTGCAGGTGATCCTGCAGACCCTTGCCGACGCCGGGTAGGGCGTGGATCGGTTCGATCCCGTTGTCCTTCAGGTGTTCGGGATCACCGATTCCGGACAGCATCAGGATTTGGGGCGAGTTGATCGCGCCGCCCGACAGGATGACCTCGCGCCGGACCCGCAACTTTTGTTCGGCGCCGGTCCGGTCGCGATAAGTCAGACCCACGGCCTGTTTGCCCTCCAGCAGGATCCGCGTCACCAGGGCGTGGGTGATGATGTTCAGGTTCGGCCGCTTGCGGATCGGCTTCAGATAGGCCACGGCCGCGCTGCACCGCCGCCCGTTGCGGGTGGTCAGCTGGAAATAGCCGACGCCCTCTTGCGTGGCGCCGTTGTAGTCGGGGTTGAACGGATAGCCCGCCGCCTGCGCCGCGGCGACCCAGGCATCGCAGATCGGGCGCTGGATGCGCATGTTGGACACCGACAGCGGGCCGCCCGTTCCGTGATAGTCGTCAGCACCCCGTTCCTGATCCTCGCTGCGTTTGAACAGGGGCAGAACGTCCTCCCAGCCCCAGCCCGCGTTGCCCATCTGGCGCCAGCGGTCATAATCCTGTTTCTGTCCGCGCACATACAGCAGCCCGTTCAGCGAAGACGAACCACCCAGGACCTTGCCGCGCGGCCAGTCAATCGAACGGCCGTTCAGGCCCGGATCGGGTTCGGTGCGGTAACACCAGTCGACCGACGGGTTGTGCATCGTCTTGAAATAGCCGACAGGGATGTGAATCCACGGGTTGGTGTCCGGACCGCCGGCCTCGAGCAACGCGACGCGCGTACCGGGATCGGCGCTGAGGCGATTGGCGATGACACAGCCCGAAGATCCAGCCCCGACAATCGCGTAATCAACCTCCATCATCGCCTCCTTTTGCTGCCGATGAAAAAAACTCTATGCAAAACGCATCAACTAAACTAGCATTTTTTGATACATAACGTCTCAAAAATTGCGATAGGGAGGATGGCAATGGAGATCGGACGGAAACTGAGTGGAATTTCCCGGAGGGATTTTTTCCGCGTCGCTGGACGCTACGGGATGAGCTCGACCCTTTTGGCCGCAGGCGGATTCGGAGGGGCGATGAGCTTGGCCAACCTAGCCCAAGCGGCTGAATCTACATATGAGAAGAGGTTCTCGAAAGAACCCAAGCACACGCTGAAATTTGGTGCGGCGGGGTTCAACACGCGCAACCTGCTGATCGAGCGCGCCGGAGCGATCGAATTCGCGCGCGATCTGGAAGAGCGCACGGATGGCGAGATTCGCATCGAGTTCATCGGCGACAACCA
>NZ_JBXWRZ010000087.1:0-2438 GCF_059613165.1 Ruegeria sp. BHSB172 | reverse complement strand
CAGACTGGGGCTGTGGACCCTGTGCCTTGCGCCCCCGCTGTTGGCGGCACCTTATCTGGGCCTGCCCAGCCAGATCTTCACCTCACCGCTCAAGGCGGTAGGTGGGCCGGGGCCCGAGTATTTCTCAGTCTATCTCTACACGATCGACCCGGCCAGTTGGACGCCCCGGTGGCAGTTCTTCGCGCCCTGGTCGCCATTTGCCGCCCTGCTGGGGGTATGCATGGTCCTGTTCGCGCTCGAAGAGCGGCACCGTGGATGGATGACCGTCGGGCTGAGCGCGGGTATTCTCATGATCCTGGCGTCGAAATCCCGCATGGGGCTGGTCGGGCTGGTGGCCTGCACACTGGGACCGCGCCTTTTGCCTTTGGTGGCGCGCAGCATCGGATGGTTTCTGGTGTCGGCCGTGGCGACGGCGTCCGCGGCGTGGGGGGCGGCTGCAATTGATCTGGGAAACCAGGCACTGCACAATTTCAAATCGGCCCGCGCCGACAGCACACGCGTGCGCGAAACCCTGCAACGCATCGCCTATGAACGCTGGCAGTCCGACGCGGTGCTGTTTGGTCACGGAACGGTTCAGCCCGGTGCGCATTTGGTCGAATACATGCCCATCGGAAGCCACCACACCTGGTACGGCCTTCTGTTCGTCAAGGGCATCACCGGTTTCGTGGCGTTTCTTGTCCCCTTCGCCGTGCATTTCGGCGTGGTGATCACCGACGCGGTCCGCTCAGCGCGGGGACGGCTGCCGCTGGGCCTATTGACGACCCTTCTGCTGCTGACCTTCGGCGAAAACATCGAGATCGAGGCCTATCTGCTCTGGCCCGCGCTGCTGATGCTGGGGTGCCACCTGCGCGAAATGGCAGAGGTCCGGGCTCAGCCGAGCGCGTAACCGGCCCCGCGCACGGTGCGGATCGGGTCATCCCCCCCACGCACCGTCAAAGCTTTTCGCAAACGCCCGATATGCACATCGACGGTCCGGGTATCCACGTAGATATCGCGCCCCCAGACCCGGTCGAGCAATTGTTCGCGACTCCAGACCCGGCCCGGCTTTTCCATGAAGGTCGACAGCAGCCGGAACTCGGTCGGACCCAGCTTGATGTCCTCGCCCGCGCGGGTCACACGGTGGGTTTCGCCATCCAGAACGATGTCATCGTATTCCAACCGCTCGCCCACGGCAGCGGGGCGGGTCCGCCGGAACTGGGATTTGACCCGGGCCATCAGCTCGATCACCGAATAGGGCTTGGTGACATAGTCGTCGGCACCGGTTTCCAGCCCCCGCACCTTGTCGACCTCGTCGGACCGGGCCGACAGCATGATCACGGGGATCGCACGGGTGGCCGCGGTCATCTTCAGCTGCCGGCAGATCTCGATCCCGGAAACGCCGGGCAGCATCCAGTCCAGCAAGATAAGGTCGGGCGGGGCCTCTTTGATCTGCAGCAGGGCTTCGTCGCCGTTCTCGGCCTGTACGACCGTGAACCCCTCGGCCTCAAGATTGTAGCGGATGATCTCGCGCTGGGACGGCTCGTCTTCGACGACAAGGATCGTAGGGGTGGGCATCACCGGACCTCGGTCATTTCCGTTGGTGTCTGATCCTGACGTGGACGATCATCATCCGGTAACTCGCCGGTGACCAAATAGATCGTCTGCTCGGCGATGCCGGTGGCGTGGTCGCCGATCCGCTCAAGATTTTTTGCGACAAAGTGCAAATGCATACCGACGGTGATATTGGCCGGTTTCTCCATCATGTGCGTCAGCAGGGTCCGGAACACGTTGTTGTAGATCGAATCCACCTCGGCATCGCGTTCACGGATGCTTTGCGCCGCGTCCAGATCACGCTGCATAAACGCTTCCAGTGCGTCGGCCAGCATGGCCTGGACCAACTGGGCCTGGCGTGCGATCGCCGCGGTCACCTCGTCCAGGCTGGACGATGCCGCGATGGTGATGGCGCGCTTGGCGATGTTCTTGGCGTGGTCGCCGCTGCGTTCCAGTTGATTGGCGATGGTGAAGGTGGCCAGAACCACGCGCAGATCGACGGCGGTGGGGGCACGGCGCGCTATGATGTTGGCGGCCTCGGTCTTCACCAGCTCCTCCAACTCGTCGATGCTGCGGTCGGCCTTGACCGTCCGTTGGGCCAGATCCATATCCCGATCGCGCAACGCGTTGATTGCATCGGACAGCCCGGTTTCGACCAGCCCACCCATGCGCATCAGGTGTGCCTGGACGGCCTCCAATTCCGTGTCGAAGGACCGGACGATGTGCTTTTCCTTCATGGCTTCGTCGGTCATCCGATCCTCCCAGTGATATAGGATTCGGTGCGGGGATCTTCGGGGTTGGTGAAGATCTGGCCGGTGTCACCGTATTCGACAAGGCTGCCCAGGTGGAAAAACGCGGTTTTCTGGCTGACGCGGGCGGCCTGCTGCATCGAATGGGTCACGATCACA
>NZ_JBXWRZ010000086.1:0-2222 GCF_059613165.1 Ruegeria sp. BHSB172 | reverse complement strand
CTATGCGCGGGCTTTGTTCCTGTATGTCCGGTCCAACCCGGCGGTGATGAACGATCAGCAATTCTATGTCGGACTCGTGTCCTATCTGGTATCGACACAGATCGGGCAAGACTGCCGGAAGGCCTTTGCCAACGAGTTCGAACGCCGGGACTACTATACCCGTGCCTTTCAGGTTCAACCGCAGGTGCAACAGATCATCGCCGGCAAGACCATCCCGCAGCGCTTCGAGGTGAGCTACCGCGTGACGACAAACGAATACGATTTCCAAGCCAGCTCTTTGCCGTTCGGGAACATACGCAGCATCGGCCAGCGGCTCGATCGCATGATCGGTTCGGACAACGCCCAAAGCTGCGCCCACCAGATGTTGCAGGGAACCAACGTCGATGTCCGGGCCTTTCCCTGGCACTTTACGGTCATCGACGAATCCGGCCAATCGCAGGCACCGCAATTTCCTTTCGTCCAGTCCTTGCAACTCAGCCCCGCCGATGCCCGCACCTTGTTCCAGCAATTCGGCCGGCAGCTCTATTCGATCGTGGCCTATCAGGTGCTGGCGGCCTCTGACGGCTCGCACAGGGTGCAGGTGATCCCAACCGATGCCCAGCTTTTCGGGTTGTCGGACACCGCCGTTGTGCGGGTCCAGACCTATGCGCATCCCACGCTCAGCCAGCCGAACTATCTGGATATCGCCAGCCAGTTGACGGTACGGACCGAGCGGCCCCCGCAGCAGCAAGGATACAACGCTTATTCCTACGTTCCGCATCTGGATGTCACGGTGACGCTGCAGCAGGACGGTTTCCGTGCGGTGGCCACGGGCGTCGCGCAGAGCCCGGGAACCGGGGTCACTGCGGGTGGGACCCGGACGATTACCGGGTCGGCTTCGGTCGGGGCGTCGAGCTTCATCATGCGCATGTCCGCGCCGCAGTTGACCGGGCAGGTGCAGGGCCTGCCGGATGTACCCGGAGCGCAGCGTTTCCTGACGGTGTTTGGTGAAATCGATTTCAACAATGTCACCACCAGCAGCGCCCCCATCCTGGGCCAGGCGATGGTGCTGCAGGTTTCGGCCGACGGAACGCTGTCGGAAACGCAGCCTTTCCCGATAACCGGAGAATTCACGCCGCTTCAGGCTTCGGCTCAGGCCGAGCCGGAAACGCCGTCGGCCAGCGAATGAGCGGGCAGGGGCCGTTTTTCCGCACGGCCCGGCCGTTTCAGTCCAGCGCCGTGGCCTGGTTTGCCACCTCGGTCTGCGGTTGCGGGTTTCCCGAATAGATGTCCAGACTGCTGGGCGCGGACTGTTGCGTCACCTGCTGTGACGCAGGGGCCGTCGGGGTTCCGCTGGCAAACAGGGTGCCGCCCTGCGGAGCCGCGGGTTGCGGGGCCGGCTGTTGTTGCTGCGGGGCCGCCGGTGCGAACAGGTTCTGCTGCTGCGCCTGATCGGGCTGGGTTGGGACCTGCCCGGGTTGGGCGGCCGGGGCTCCGAACAATGTGGTCGTGGCGGGCTGCTGTTGGGTTGGTGCAGCTGTGTACTGACCTTGGTTTGCCGCGGGCTGCTGGCCCTGCGGTGCAAAACCCGATGCCGGTGGCGGAGCTGCCGGGGCGCCAAAAGGCGTCGTGGGTTGCTGACCGGCCGCCCCGAACCCGGCCTGTTGCGTGCCGAAGGGCTGTGTCGGAGCCGTTTGGGCATTGGCTTCGTTCTGCAGATAGAGCGGGGTGGGCAGGCCCGCGGCGGTTCGGGCCATCACCAGCGCCTGGACCGGCGTCACCATGGCCGGGCTGGTCCCGGACTGCGCCAGAAACGCATTGCGCGCGCCGATTGTCCCCGGCCCGTTGGCCCCGTCGATGACGCCGCCGTAATAGCCCAGCGATCGCAGCCCTTCCTGCAACATCATGACTTCGGTCGGGTTCAGATCGCGGTGGGCAAGGGCGGGGTTCATGCCCCCGGTCTGGCTCAGCAGCGCAGCATATTGCGGCCGGGTCAACTGGCCGGTCTGGGCCTCGCCGCGCGACGCCTGGAACTGACGGATCACCGCCCGGCTGCGCTTGCCCAGCACGCCGTCGACGGTTCCGATATCGTATCCCAAATCGCGAAAGGCGGTCTGGATCTGGATACGCTCGGCCCGGCTGTACTGGCTGTTCAGGCTGGACGCCGAACCCCCGCTGGATGAATAGCTGCGCTGTGGTTGCGCCTGCTTCTTGGCTTTCTGGTTGTCGGTGATCCCCTTGGT
>NZ_JBXWRZ010000085.1:0-2297 GCF_059613165.1 Ruegeria sp. BHSB172 | reverse complement strand
GTTTGCGGCGCCTTCCTGACGGGGGACGCCTTCAACCTGTTCGTGTTCTTCGAGGTGCTGCTGATCGCATCATACGGTCTGATGACCCATGGCGGCGGCGCTGTGCGTCTGAAGGCCGGAGTTCAATACGTCACCTACAACCTGCTGGGGTCGACCCTGTTCCTGTTTGCATTGGGCACGATCTATTCGGTGACCGGAACGTTGAACATGGCTGACCTGGCCTTGCGCGTGGCCGAGATGCCGCCCGAAGACACCGCCCTGTTGCGCGTGGGCGCGGTTCTGCTGCTACTGGTCTTTTGCATCAAGGCCGCCGTCCTGCCGCTGCATTTCTGGCTGCCGGCAAGCTACGCCAATGCACCATTGCCGGTGGCCGCCTTGTTCGCGATCATGACCAAAGTGGGGGCCTACTCGATCCTGCGGGTCTATACGCTGGTCTTCGGCCCGGACGTCCCGGTCTCGCAGGGACTGGTCGGCGACTGGCTGCAACCCGCCGCATTGGTGACGCTGGCCATCGGATCCATCGGTATATTGGGAACCCAACACATCGCCCGAATGGTGGCCTTCTGCGCCATAGCCTCGATGGGAACGCTGCTGGTCGCCATATCGCTGTTCACCGAGTCGGCGACCGCCGCGGCCTTGTACTATGTCTACCACTCCACCCTAGCCACCGCCTTGCTGTTTCTTGTGGCCGATCTGGTCATGCAACGCCGCAGCGGGGCAATCGCGCCGCGGCCGCCGATGCCGCAGAACGGGCTGATCGCTTCGCTGTTTTTCGTCGGCGCAATCGCCATGGCCGGCATGCCGCCCCTGTCAGGCTTCATCGGAAAACTGCTGGTGCTGGATGCCGCGCGGAACGCGCCTGATGCCACCGCCATCTGGGCCGTGGTCCTGATCGGCTCGTTCGTCACCATCGTGGGGCTTGCGCGTGCCGGCTCGTTGATCTTCTGGAAAAGCCACGACGCCAGCACGCAGGATGATCCGACGCCCGAAGCGGAAACCGCCCCCGAAGACGCAGACCCCGCGCCACCGCCGCCGCCCGAGCCGCAGCCCGGCCTTGCCTTCACTTCGGTCTTCGGCCTCGTCGCGGGGCTGGTCCTGCTGACCCTGTTCGCCGGGCCGGCACTGGACTACACTCGCAGCACGGCGGCGCAGTTGTTTGCGCCGGAACAGTACATCTCGGCCGTATTGGGAAGGGAAGACTAATGAAACTATTGCGCCGGATATTTCCCCACCCGCATCTGAGCTTTCTGCTGACGATCGTCTGGGTGCTGCTGGCCAACGCGCCGTCGCTGAATTCGCTGGTTTTCGGGTTGCTTCTGGGTATCGTCATCCCCTTCATTACGCAGCCCTACTGGCCCGACCGTCCAGTGCTGCGCAACTGGCCGATGGTGGTGGAATACATCCTCGTCGTGCTGTGGGACATCGTGGTGGCCAACATCACCGTCGCCCGGATCATCCTGTTCAAGCCGGATGCCGAGCGCCAGCCCAACTGGGTCTCGATCCCGCTTGAACTGCGCACCCCCGAGGCGATCACCGTTCTGGCCGGTACCATCACGATGACACCCGGGACCGTCAGCTGCGACCTGTCCGCCCAGGGCCACTGCCTGCTGGTGCATTGTCTGGATTCCCCCGATCCGGGCGCCGTCCGCGACCAGATCAAACAGCGGTACGAGCGCCGCCTGAAGGAGATCTTCGAATGATCGAGTATGCAATATACTTTGCCTTTGCCTGTTTCGGCGCCGCGATCATGATGTGCCTTTGGAGGATCATCACCGCCGACGGCGTCGGAACCCGCGTACTGGCGCTTGACACCATGGTCATCAACACCATCGCCTTGATGATTCTGTATGGCCTTGCCGTCGGAACCGAGATCTTCTTTGAATCCGCGATGATCATCGCCATGCTGGGCTTTGTCTCGACCGTGGCCTACGCGCGCTTCATGCTGCGCGGAAACATCATCGAGTGAGGCCGGCATGGAGTTTCTGTTTGAACTGCTGATCGCTTTTTTCCTGATCGTGTCAGGCATCTTCGGCTTTGTCGGCTCATTCGGGATGATCAAGCTGAAAGACCCGATGTCGCGCTTGCATGCGCCCACCAAGGCAACCACGCTGGGCGTGGGCGGCGTTCTGCTGGCCTCTATCTTCCATTCGGTTCTGATCGAGGGGCGCCTGTCGATGCACGAACTGCTGATTACCCTGTTTCTGTTCCTGACCGCGCCGATCACGGCCCTGTTCATTGCCAAATGGCATATTCACCGCCATGAAAAGCCCGAGAACCTGCCCGATGCCGGCGAGGAT
>NZ_JBXWRZ010000084.1:0-2573 GCF_059613165.1 Ruegeria sp. BHSB172 | reverse complement strand
CTGGGCCAGAGCCACCAGTACGACTATTTCGACGAGGAACTGGTCCAGCGCTATGTCTGCCTGGGCGACGAGGATGATCCCGACATCAATCCCAAGACTGGTCGCTTTGCCGACGTGACGAAATCGGCGGAACTGTACATGGACATTCCGCAATATCCGATCGCGCTGAAACTGTGCGACACGCCGGGCGTCAACGACACCTTCATGGTACGCGAGCAGATCACCCTGCGCAGCCTGCGCGGGTCCGAGGTCTGCGTCGTCGTGCTGGCGGCCAGCCAGGCTCTGACGACGATGGACATGGCCTTGATGCGGATCATCGCCCAGTTCGAGAACCGCCAGATCATCCTGTTCGTCAACCGCATCGACGAACTGACCGACCCGGTCAGCCAGGTGCCCGAGATCCGCGACCGGATTCTGGACACGCTGAAACAGAACGGCGTCGACACCAATACCAGCGTCGTGTTCGGCAGCGCCCTGTGGGCCGAGGCCGCCCTGACCGGCAATCCTGACATTCTGACCGAGGATTCGCGCCGGGCGCTGAACACGTTCTATCTGGCCGCAGGGTTCGGCGATCAGGCGGCCTCGCTGGACAAGATCTGGGCGCTGTCGGGACTGCCCGATCTGCTGCTGGCCATGAACGAACGCATCGCCGAAGGCGCGGGCCACCGCCTGCTTGACCGGGTGCGCCACCGTGCACGCAACATCGCCAGCCAGATTCAGGCGACGTCGGTGGCCAAATCCCTGTCGGACAGTGACGGGCTGGCGCGCGACTTGGATGGCGTCGCGCCCGAAGAGGCGATCGCCAAGCTGAGCGAGGACTACGAACAGAAGGCCGCCGAGCTGACCACGAAACTGCGCGACAAGGTGCTGGAGCGGCTGGCCTCGGCCGAGGCGAATTTCGTCAAACGCGCCACGGATTCGCTGATCGCCCATCTGGAACAGAACGGCGAGCAGGGCAC
The DNA here is from genome assembly GCF_059613165.1 of Ruegeria sp. BHSB172. Taxonomy (NCBI): domain Bacteria; kingdom Pseudomonadati; phylum Pseudomonadota; class Alphaproteobacteria; order Rhodobacterales; family Roseobacteraceae; genus Ruegeria; species Ruegeria sp. BHSB172. The sequence continues at coordinate 1,614 of NZ_JBXWRZ010000084.1, read as the reverse complement.
CTGGCAATATGACCCGGCCGGCCTGCGCACCCTGCAGAAGGCGGCCTATTTCAGCTTTGCCCGGTCGATGCGCAAAGAGGCTGGCGCGCTGTATTCCGCCGCTGCCGCCGATGTCGAGGCGCTGTACCACAAGATTCTGGGCAACCACTTGGGCGAATTCAACATCGAGGCCCCGATCGTGCCGCGCGTGCCGCCCCCATTGGGCATCGGGCGCACCATCGCGCTGGATCTTCAAAGCACCTGGTGGCGCAGGTGGTGGCAACGGCGCAAGGGGTTCGAAGCCTACGCCGCCGATTATACCCGCCTGATTGCGTCCGAGGCGAACTCGATCACCAAGGACCTGGAAGAGACCCAGATCGCTGCGGTTCTGGAAAACGTCCGGGCGACGCTGACCGATTTCATGCGCGAGCAGAAGGAAACCCTGCTGAGCATCTCGCCATCCGCGACCAAGGGCGACAACCCCGGCGCCGCCCTGCTGGCCGGAATCGAGCCGAAAAAGTCCCGCGATGAAATCCTGGGCGACATCCTCAAGAACCTCAGCAACGAAGCAGCGTAAGAAAAATGGCCAAAGATACACAGATCCGCTTCGTCTCTCCGAAGGCATGGGAACGCATCGAGCAGTGGTCCCGCCGCAAACCGGTGTTTGCCTTGATGGGAGAATTCAGCGCCGGAAAGTCGACGCTGATGAACTTTCTTCTGCGCAAGCAAACCTTGCCCACGCAGGTCACCGCCACCCAGCTGCCGCCGGTCTGGTTCAGCTGGGGCAACCGTCCGGCCTATGTGCACGGCCACGACGGCAGCAAGACGCAAATCGGCCTGGATCAACTGAACCAGGTCGGCGTCAATGACGCGCAGTTCATCCGGATCTTTCTCGAGGCCGACATCCTCGAGGCGGTCGATCTGATCGACACGCCCGGCATTTCCGACCCCAAGATCGACACCGATGTCTGGCGCCGTGCCGTGGGTCAGGCCAACGGGGTTCTGTGGTGCACGCATTCAACCCAGGCCTGGCGTGAAACCGAACGGGCCACCTGGGTGTCGCTGCCTGAACGCCTGCAGCACAACTCGCTGCTGCTGGTCACGCGCGCTGATGCCCTGACCCAGAAAGACCGCCAGAAGGTGCTGCGCCGCGTCAACCGCGAAGCCGGTCACCTGTTCAATCGCACCGTCCTGTTTTCGGCCAAGGACGCCATCATCGCGCGCGACAAGACCGGCGATGCCGAGCTTTGGGCCCGAAGCGGCGGCGGCAAGATGATCGACAGCTTCCTCGAAATCACCGAGCAGATCATGGATCAGCGCGCCGAAATGCTGACCCGCTACCAGATCGACAGGACACTGGCCCCGGCCAGCGAGCCCCGGACGGCCGCGACTGCGGTGCCGGAGGTGCCCGCCCCCGAGGCTCCGCTGAAACTGGGCGACCCGCTGCGGGCCGAGGACGGATTCGATGCGGTTCGCAACTCGGACGACGTGATTGCGACCTTCCCGGTCCGGCCCGCCCGGGTCGAGCGCCGCAAGGAAGACGGCGAGCGCGCCCGTATCGACGCCGAGGATGCCGAGCGGATGCGAGCCGAGATGACGCCCATGGGCGAAGACGACGATGACCTGCGCTCGTTG
>NZ_JBXWRZ010000083.1:0-2986 GCF_059613165.1 Ruegeria sp. BHSB172 | reverse complement strand
GCCGAAGCCGAAGCCGAAGCCGAAGCCGAAGCCGAAGCCGAAGCCGAAGCCGAAGCCGAAGCCGAAGCCGAAGCCGAAGCCGAAGCCGAAGCCGAAGCCGAAGCCGAAGCCCGATCCCATGACATGCAGGCAGAACCGCCCAAACAGGAAACCACGCCCCAACGCGGTGGATTTCTGCCGGCCTTGATCGGCGGGGTGGTTGCCGCCGCGATCGGTTTTGCCGCCGGGCGCAGTGATTTGCTCTGGCCTGTCGGGTCGGACCCGTCCGAGGCCATTGCGGCGCTCGAGGCCAAGCTGTCCGGTCAGGCCGAGGAACTGGCCGCCTTGGGCAAGCAGCTGGCTGCAGCCCCGGACCCGACCGCCGAGATTGCCGCGCTGAGCGCCAAATTGGCGCCGATCGAAAGCGAGATCTCCACCATCAAATCCAGCCTCGACGCCCTGTCCGGCAAAATCGACCCGCTGGCCGAGCGGGTCGCCAAGCTCGAGGCGCGCCCATTGACCGAGGCGGCGTCGCCCGAAACGGTTGCCGCGGTCGAGGCCGAGCTGAAGAAACTGCAGGACTCTCTGGCCGGCCAACGCGCCGAGGTCGAAAAGATGGTGGCTGACGCCCAGGCGCAGGAAGCGCAGGCCAAGGCTCAGGCACAGGCGGCCGAAAACCTGGCGACGCTGGCCAAGATCCGGGGCCAACTGGACGCAGGTGGCCCGTATTCGGACCTTGTTGCCCAGTTGCAAGCCGGTGGTGTTTCCGTGCCGGATGCCCTTTCGGGACCGGCCGATGACAGCGTGGCCACCCTTGCCGATCTGCGCGATGGCTTCCCGCTCGCCGCCCGCGCGGCGCTGGCCGATGCCCGCGCGGCGGACAAGGGCACGGGCCTGATCGCGTTTCTGCAACGCCAGACCGGGGCGCGCTCGGTCACGCCGAAAGAGGGCAGCGACCCCGACGCCATCCTGTCGCGCGCGCAGGCCGCGATGGGCAAGGGCGATCTGGCGGCGGCCCTTACCGAGCTGGATGCGCTGCCCGAGACCGCGAAACCGGCCATGGCCGAATGGATACAGGCGGCAAAGACCCGGCTGGAGGCCGAGACTGCCGTCAATGCGCTGGTTTCCGGCGTGAACTCGAACTGAAGGGCCTGTCATGCTGTGGTCATTGTTGAAGATCCTTGTTTTTGTCGTGATTGTCGGCCTGCTGGCGATGGGCGCCGGTTACCTGATGGAATCCAGCGGCGGCGTTCAGATCACCGCCCTTGGGCTGGAAATCACGCTTAGCCCGCTGCAGTCGGTCATCGCGCTGGGGGTTCTGGTCTTTGCCGTCTGGCTGGGGCTGAAGCTGTTGGGCCTGCTGATCGCCACGCTGAAATTCATCAATGGTGACGAAACCGCCCTGTCACGCTATTTCGACCGCAGCCGCGAGCAGCGCGGATACCAGGCACTGGCCGACGGGCTGATGGCGCTGGCCTCGGGCGAGGGACGCATCGCGCTGACCAAGGCTCGCAAGGCCGAGAAGCTGCTGAACAAGCCTGAACTAACCAACCTGCTGGTGGCCCAGGCGGCCGAGATGACCGGCGACACGAAAAAGGCGGCCGAGACCTACAAGAAGCTGGTGAGCGATCCGGCGACGCGTTTCGTCGGGGTGCGGGGCATTCTGAAGCAGAAGCTGGCCGAGGGGGACGAGAACACAGCCCGCAAGCTGGCCGAGAAGGCGTTGCAGCTGAAGCCGCGGCACGAAGAAACGCAGGACGTTCTGCTGAACCTGCAGACCAAGGCGCAAGACTGGGCCGGGGCGCGCTCGACCCTGACCGCCAAGCTGAAGGCGGGATACCTGCCGCGCGACGTCTATCGCCGCCGCGACGCGGTGCTGGCCCTGTCCGAGGCCAAGGACATTCTGGACGAGTCCGCCACCGTCGAACAGCAGGAGCGCGCGATTGAGGCCAACCGCCTGTCGCCCGATCTGGTGCCCGCCGCCGCGATGGCCGCGCGGGCCTATATCGCCAAGGGCAAGCCGCGCGCGGCGACCAAAATTCTGAAAAAGGCATGGGAGGCGCAGCCGCATCCCGACCTGGCCCATGCCTTTGCCGAGATCGCCCCGGACGAGACACCCGAAGAGCGGATCAAGCGCTTTGCCACCCTGACCCGCATCCACCCCGACCACCCCGAGACCCGCCTGATCCGCTCCGAGCTGAACATCGTGGCCGAGGATTTCCCCGAAGCCCGCCGTGTGCTGGGCGATCTGGTCGAGAAGGGCGCCGACGCGCGGGCCTATACGCTGATGGCCGCGATCGAACGGGGCGAGGGGGCGTCGGACGCGGTGGTTCAGGGCTGGCTGGCCAAGGCGCTGAACGCGCCGCGCGGGCCGCAATGGGTCTGCGAGAACTGCCACGACATCCATGCCGAATGGGCTCCGGTCTGTTCCACCTGCCACAGCTTCGATACGCTGAGTTGGCAGAGGCCGAAAACGTCCGAGATTGCCACCGCGACCGGCGTTCACATGCTGCCGCTGATCGTGGGTGCGCTCGAGGATCAATCGAACGAGGTCGAGGAGGCCGAGATCGAAGATGCCGAAGCGCCAGAGGTCATCGAACCCGAGCCCGAAGGCGCGGCGGCACCGGACGAAGGCGGCGCAGAGCCGGTTCCTGAGAATACCGGCAAAACCTCCTAGCGGGCGGTTTCCACGTCGAAGGCGTCATTCCACAGGTTGAACAGTTCGGCCCGGCGGTTCGGGTCGCTGGCCACCAGCAGGGCGGGTGACAGGGGAATGAATCGGCGCGCGCTGGGCGCAAGGCCGGTTTCGGCCGCATCCATCCGCGCCACCAACCCCGATCGGGCCAGCAGATCCTGCGCCGTCGGCGACAGCAGGAAATCCAGCAGCCGCTGCCCGCCCGCGCTGTTGCCCGCGTTTCTCGGGATCATGAAGGCGCGGGACAGCACCAGCGTGTAATCCTCGGGCAGGATCACCCCAACCGCGGGGTCCTGCGCGTTGGCCACGTAT
>NZ_JBXWRZ010000082.1:0-3344 GCF_059613165.1 Ruegeria sp. BHSB172 | reverse complement strand
GAAGGTCCGCGTAGGACTGAACAGGCAACACCGTCGGATCGTGCTGCAGCTCGGCGACATCCGCCGCCGTGTTCGCGTCAAGAACACGAATGCTCCAGCCGGGATTGTGCCTGCGCCACGAGGCGATGCATTCCTTCACAAGCGGCGGCGCGCCTTCTTCACCGCGATCCCAATAGATCCAGATCGTCTTGGGAATGCTGCGCGGTGCGGATTTCGAAAAGAAATTGGGTTTGCCCCATATCTTCTTCCGGGCTCTTCGCCCGAAAGTCGGCAACATGCGCGCGCCCACGATAAGAACAAAGAGCCACGTCCTGAGTTTGCCGGCGGGCATGCGATCTCCACTGAACCAACCAAACGGCCACAAGGGCCATCCGCACTATGTACCAACAACAGCCGGCACGTCATTTACTTTGAAAGCCGCGCCAGCCTTCCTGGTGCAGATGGCATAACAATGACCAGCGCTTCAAGCCATTGTTGCCCGATGGGCAGACAAGTTTCCGTTGCGGTCAAAGGGTCATTGTAATCAATGGGTGTCGCTTTATGATTCCAAGCGATTGGTTTTCCGGTTTTCGAGGAAGAGTGATGGCGGTTGTCTCGCAGGTTCTGCAAGCAGTCTATTTTGACATCACGAAAGTTGGCAGCAGCAGCCTGAAGGAAATGCTCTGGGAACTGGATCGTGGTGAACCATTCAAGGGCCGCGGCGCCGCCCGCGTCTTGAACAACCTGCGTTGGCGCCTGGCACGGGCCAAGCTGGTACGCGCGCGCAACATTCATGAACAAGACGGATTTCGAACCCAGATCTTCCGAAAGGCCGTGGTGCCGGATGGCTTTGCGACATTCACGCTGGTCCGTGACCCGGTCGCCCGGCTGCAATCGGCCTGGCGCGACAAGGTCCACCGCAATCAGTTCCGCTGGCGCGACGAAGAGATGGATATCGAGAACGAGGGGCTACCCCTTGATCCGACCTTTGGCGAATTTATCGACCATTTCAGTGAATACCGCGCTGTCAGCCGCCCCGTTCGGGTGCACACGACCCCGTATTCATGGCACTTGGGCCCCGATTTGGGGTTTTTCGATCATGTCTTCCGGCTCGAGTCGGTCAACGACATGTATTCTTTTCTGTCCGAACGCCTGGGGCGGCCGTTTCCGGTGCAGCATGTCAACAAATCCAAGCCTGGGCCGCGCGACAGCACTCTGACAGAGCGACAGATCGATGCGTTGCTGGAAATAACCCAGCCCGACTATGATCTGTTGGGTTCGTTGTATGATATCGAGGACGCCGAAAAGAGGCTCCGTGCCCAATTGGGCCGGTGAAAGACACAGAGTGATGACACTGGCTGCACAGGATAGAATTCAATCTGGGGGGCGCGCGGAAGACGTCTCGCCCAACCGGCTTTTGATTGCGCTCTTCGTCGTATCTCTGGTGATGCCGTTCTTCTTTTTTCTGGGCGGCCTTCGGCTGAGCGTCTATCGCCTCTACCTTCTTGTCTTTGCGCTATTGTTCTTTGTCCGCTGGGTAAATGGCTCGGCCGGAAAAATCCGTGCGCCGGACATTCTGGTGATCACGGCAAGCCTGTGGATGATGATAGCAATGTTCGTCAATCACGGGATGAGCGCGCAATGGCAGTTTGCAGGTATATTGGTGATCGAAACCGTCGTTCCCTATTTGGCTGCGCGTGTTCTGATCCGAAGCCTGTCATCCTTTCAGGCATTCGTCCGCTGGTATTTCTTGGTTGTTGCGGTTCTGCTGCCATTTGCGCTGTACGAAAACATGACAGGCACCCCCATCCTGCTGAAAACCTTCCGCGGCGTTTTTTCCGTCTATTTCGATGTGCATCAGGAACCCAGGCTAGGGCTCGAACGCGCGCAGGCGACCATGCCGCATCCCATCCTGTTTGGTGTGTTCTGCGCTCCTGCCTTCGCCTTGTCATGGTACACGCTGAACCCAGAGGCCGGGCTTTTCAAACGCGCGCGCCGACCATTCCTCGTTGGGGTCGCCGTGTTCAGCTCATTGTCGGCAGGCGCCTTCATGGGAGTGCTGCTGCAGGCCTTGCTGATCGGATGGGACGAGGTATTGAAAACGGTCAAGAACAGGTGGAAGATCTTTTTGGTGTTGTTTGGTATCCTCTATGTGATCCTGGAACTGGCATCCAATCGAAACGCCTTTCAGATCATCGCGACGGAGTTGACGTTTTCGCCGGGGGCCGCCTGGAACAGGATTCATATCTTCAACAATGCGATCGACGACGTCTTCGCGAATCCGATCTTCGGCCTTGGGCTGCGCGATTGGACCCGGCCGCACTGGCTGCGATCAAGCGTTGACAATTTCTGGCTGCTGCTTGCGATGCGCTACGGGATTATTGCGTGGTTCCTGTTGTCTCTTACAACCATCCTAATTTGCTGGAAGGCCATCACCGCGCCTCTGACCGGATTGCTTGCGGGGGTTCGGCGGGGTTATCTGATCGCCTTCATCAGCATGATCGTTTCGGCCTTCACCGTGCATTTGTGGGACGCCACATATTGCCTCTTCATGTTCATGATGGGCGCCGGGGTATGGCTGTCCGATCCGGACTGCACGCAGGACAACGAGGACAAGGACAACCCACCCGAGACCCCGAACCGAGAGATCAGGTATACGCGGTTCCCGCATGCCGATGCGACGTCTTTACGTTAGTGCTGGTGTCATCAACCCGTGACCGTCCAGCGTTTCTGGGCCATCCGCACAGTGCGACGCAAGCGCCGCAGAAGGGGCATCTCATCAGATAGAACGGCTTCGACTTCCCCTGCATGCATGTCACCCCGCAGGGATGTCCGGGGTTTGAGATAACCGGAGTCGCGGTACCGGCCTCCGTCGCTGGACCACGCGGAGTGATAGCCGGCTGAGCGCAGAGCGCGCAGAACCCGCGCGTCATAGCGGCCAAAAGGAATTCCCGCCTCGGTTATGGCATGGCCGCAAATATCCTCGAGACATGCACGCGAGCCTTGCAATTCGTTTTGCAGTTCGGCATCGGACAGGGTGGGCCAGGCCACGTGATCGATACCGTGGCTTCCGACCGTCATGCCTGCGGCAGACAGGTCCCGAATATGCCATTTGTCCAGGCTGCCGCTGGTACCGATCCGCCCGGACAGGACAAAGAACCGGGCACGCAGATCGTATTTCTGCAAAATCGGCAGCGCGATCTCGTGGTCCGACAGGTTTCCGTCATCAAAGGTTATCTGATAGGCTTCCGGGGTGTCCGCCACGGCCGCCAGAACCCGTTCGAACTGAGGCACCGAGACCCAAAAGGGCGCTTCCTCCGGCCCCACTAGCCGGCTTGGCTGGCCAATGCCGTGAAAAATCAGGG
>NZ_JBXWRZ010000081.1:0-3558 GCF_059613165.1 Ruegeria sp. BHSB172 | reverse complement strand
GCGGAAACACCAACGCCCCGGCCATTATGATCGGCGAAAAAGCCAGCGACCTGGTGCTGGGAAAAAGCTAGGCGCCACACCCCCTAGCGCGAGGACGGGCGCTCGGCATAGGCATAGCACTGCGCCGCAAGTGTCCGCAGCGCCCAGTCGAACCCGTCCGAGACGAAGCGTCGCGAAAACACCGGCGGCCGCGGGGCCTTTTGGCCTTCTTCGCGCTTGGTGTTCAGCGGCCGCGGCGTCCGGCCCACCATGACGACCTCGTCCCGGACCGAGACCACCCGCTTGAGCGCCATTCCGTTTTCAGACAACACCCGCCAAAGCGTGCTCAGCGCCCGGATGCAAGGCACGGCCACCGCGCGCAGGGGCTTGGGACGGGCCACCATCGGCTGGTGGGCATAGTTCAGGTCGACGAAGTCGACGTCGGGGTTGAGGGTCACCGCCATTTCGCCCACAGCCGCGTGGCATTTGACGATGTAGTCGCAGCGGGACAACAGCAGCAGATCCATCAGCACCTCGGCGCCACGCGCGGCCTTCTCTTCGGCGTCATGGAACCGGTTGGCATCGGAGTCGCTCAGGGATTTCTCGGAATACGAGATGATCTTGCCCGGATAGGCTTCCTCGAGAACCTTCAGCCACTGCCGCTGATCCGTGGCGACGAAGATACCCCCGCAATCGGGATGGTCCGCAAGGTAGCGATCGATCACCGGAAAATACTCCTCGGGCACGACCTTGCGCGACAGATTCGGTCCGACTCCGAAATCGAACTTGTCCGAGCCGCGCAACTGCAGCCCAAGCGTATGTTCCGGGAACTTGGCGCGGGCAAAGCGCTCGGCCTGGCTCAGCAACGAAGACCGGAACCGCACGGTCCCGTCGTCCAGCAAGGTTCGCATCTTCTGGCGTTCCTCGTGCCACCAGGCGGCCGGATATGTACCGTCGGCACGGTTTTCCACGCTACGGAAATAGCCATAGGGGTTCATGAACCAGCTTCTTGGCTCCCATCGGTACAGCCGCATGAGTTCGGAGGCCGTTGACAGGGTGCAGACCTTGCCGGAGCGCACCAGCGCCTGCAGGTCAGAGCCCGACGCGCCAACGGGTTCGTAGTAGTAATCCCATACGTTGGGGCCGGTCTCGGCATCGAAATAGGGGTTGGGGCCCCCGAACATATAGCTGCGTTCGTGCAGATGGATGATCGGCTTCAGGCCCATCCGGCGGGCGAACTGCAATTGCACGACCACCCCGTTGAGCTGCGCCACCAACCCGTCAGAGGTGTTGCAGATCAACAGGTACTCAAATTCACCAGATTTCATCGGCCAACACTCAACCTTTTCAACAATACAACAAACGGAACGGATATTGCCGCGTCCACCGCAGGTGGAACCCACGCACCAGCCAACCCAGAGACCGCACCAAAAACATTTTCATTTCAACAACCTGTCCAGATAGGCCCCATAGTCATTCTTGGCGAACATCTCGGCGCGCCGGCGCAGCTGTTCTTCGTTGATCCACCCCAGTTGCCAAGCGATCTCTTCGGGGCAGCCGGTCTGCAGGCCTTGGCGTTCTTCCAGCGTGCGGACGAAATTGCCCGCATCCAGCAGGCTGGCATGGGTGCCCGTGTCCAGCCAAGCATAGCCCCGCCCCATCGTCTCGACCCGCAGCCGTCCCTCGGCCAGATACATCTGCAACAGGTCGGTGATCTCGAACTCTCCGCGTGCCGAGGGCCGGACCCGACGCGCCCGTTCGGGGGCGGTACCATCCAGAAAATACAGCCCGGTCACCGCATAGTTCGAAGGCGGGTCGGCGGGTTTTTCGATGATTTCGCGCGCCTGCCCGTCCGAGTCGAAGGCAACCACGCCGTATCGCGACGGATCGGCCACGTGGTACCCAAAAACCGTCCCGCCCTCGGCCTGACGGTCCGCGGCCGCCAGCAGTCTGGGCAGACCATGTCCGAAAAAGATGTTGTCTCCCAGAACCAGGGCCGAGGGTGCGCCGTCCAGGAAATCTTCGGCCAGAATGAACGCCTGCGCCAGACCGTCGGGGCTCGGCTGCACGACATAGGTCAGGGATACGCCCCACTGGCTGCCGTCGCCCAAGGTGCGTATGAATTGGTCCTGGTCCTGCGGGGTGGTGATGACGCAGATATCGCGGATACCCGCCAACATCAGAACCGTCAGCGGGTAATAGATCATGGGCTTGTCATACAGCGGCAACAGCTGCTTGGACACGGCCATCGTGATCGGATAAAGCCGCGTGCCCGATCCGCCTGCAAGAATGATGCCTTTTCGCCCGCTCGTCATACCATTTCCAAATCGTTCAGAATATCTTTCAGACCCGCCCGCCAGTCCGGGCGGGGAATGGAAAAACACGCCTCGAGTGAGGAACAATCCAGCCGCGAATTCAACGGCCGCCGCGCCGGTGTTGGATATTCGGACGTGGGGATGTCAACGACGTCACAGGTTAGACCCGCGGTGTGGAAAATCGCCCGTGCGAACCCGGCCCAGCTGATATCGGGCGCGCCCGCAAAGTGATAGATGCCGGCCTTTCCCGGATCGTCGGCCAGCTGCCGCGCCATCTCGAGACAGGCGCGTGCGATGTCACGGGCCGGGGTCGGCCCGCCGATCTGGTCGGAAACGATATTCAGCCGGCTTCGGTCGGCCCCCAGGCGCAGCATCGTCTTTACGAAGTTGTCGCCATGAGCCGAGACCACCCAGGAGGTGCGCAGAATGCCGTACGCCCCCCCTGCCCGCGCGATGCCCCGTTCACCCGCCAGCTTTGACCGGCCATAGGCCCCCAACGGGCCGGTCGGATCGCTGGGCTTGCGCGGCGACATGCCCGATCCGTCAAACACATAGTCCGTCGAGATCGAAACGAAGGGGATACCCAACTCCGCACATTCCCGCGCCATGGCGGCGGGCGTGCTTGCGTTGATCACCGTGGCGCGTGCCTCGTCTTCCTCGGCCCGATCGACTGCGGTGTAGGCCGCGGCGTTGATGACAGCCCGAGGTGCGGCCGCGCGGATCGCCGCGGCGCATTGGTCGGGGTATTCCAGATCGGCCGTCATGCGATCGAGGCAGGTCACGCCGGTGTGACGGGCGAGTTCACGCGCCACCTGCCCGGTTCTGCCAAAGACCAGCACGGTCATGCGCGCACCCCCAACCGCTGCCCGACGCCGTTGCGGTCTTGCAGCGCCGTCCACCAGGCTTCGTTTTCCAGATACCAGCGGACGGTACGCTCCAGCCCCTCAGCCAGCGTCACCGACGGTTGCCAGCCCAACTCGGTGCGGATTCGGGTCGCATCGATGGCATAGCGTGCGTCATGTCCCGGCCGGTCGGCGACGAAGGTCATCAGCTCGGCATAAGGGCGCGACGCCGGGCGCAGCCGGTCCAATATGCCGCATAACATCCGCACCAGCTCGAGATTGGTGCATTCGCTGTCGCCACCGATGTTGTAGCTGCGCCCGACCCGGCCTTTTTCCACGACCAGCAGCAGGGCTTCGGCGTGGTCTTCCACAAAAAGCCAGTCCCTGACATTCGACCCGTCGCCATAGATGGGCAAGGGCCT
>NZ_JBXWRZ010000080.1:2500-4862 GCF_059613165.1 Ruegeria sp. BHSB172 | reverse complement strand
CACTCGGGACCACCGGATCACTATGGCCGTCTTTCGACTCTGCTCGACTTGTCAGTCTCGCAGTCAGGCTGGCTTCTGCCATTGCACTCAACGAGCGATTTCCGACCGCTCTGAGCCAACCTTCGCGCGCCTCCGTTACGCTTTAGGAGGCGACCGCCCCAGTCAAACTACCCGCCACGCAGGGTCCCGGATCCGGATGACGGACCGCGGTTAGACATCAAGAATGCAAAGGGTGGTATCTCAAGGGAGGCTCCACAGGAACTGGCGTCCCTGCTTCGAAGCCTACCACCTATCCTGCACATTGCAGTCCTGATGCCAGTGCGAAGCTGTAGTAAAGGTGCACGGGGTCTTTCCGTCTAACCGCGGGAAGCCTGCATCTTGACAGGCAATTCAATTTCGCTGAGTCGATGTTGGAGACAGCGGGGAAGTCGTTACGCCATTCGTGCAGGTCGGAACTTACCCGACAAGGAATTTCGCTACCTTAGGACCGTTATAGTTACGGCCGCCGTTTACCTGGGCTTCAATTCAAGGCTCTCACCTCTCCTTTTAACCTTCAGGCACCGGGCAGGCGTCAGACCCTATACGTCGTCTTGCGACTTCGCAGAGCCCTGTGTTTTTAATAAACAGTCGCCACCCCCTGGTTTGTGCCCCCAGCCCCTAGTTGCCTAGGAACCGGGCCTCCTTCTCGCGAACTTACGGAGGTATTTTGCCGAGTTCCTTCAACATCGTTCTCTCAAGCGCCTTGGTATGCTCTACCAGTCCACCTGTGTCGGTTTAGGGTACGGTCTGATAGGAGGGCTATTTCCAGGAACCTCTCAGCAGCCCAGTCAATCCGATAAGACTGAACTACACCCGAGATCCGTCACCACTCCACGGCCCAGGAATATTAACCTGGTTCCCATCGCCTACGCCTTTCGGCCTCGGCTTAGGGGCCGGCTTACCCTGCTCAGATTAGCTTTAAGCAGGAACCCTTGGACTTTCGGCGAGAGTGTCTCTCACACTCTTTGTCGCTACTCATGTCATCATTCTCACTAGTGATCTCTCCACCGGATGGCTCACGCCCCGGCTTCATCGAAAGCCTCTCTCCTCCAATACGCCCGAAGACGTGAAGGAGGAATGAGACTATGTCACACTACGCTCTGCTACCATGCCTTACGGCATCCGAAGCTTCGGCTCATGGCTTGAGCCCCGTTACATCTTCGCCGCAGGACAACTTGTTTAGACCAGTGAGCTGTTACGCTATCTTTAAAGGATGGCTGCTTCTAAGCCAACCTCCTGGTTGTTTTGGTCGTCCCACCTGCTTTCCCACTTAGCCATGAATTGGGGGCCTTAGCTGTCGGTCAGGGTTGTTTCCCTCTCCACTACGGACGTTAGCATCCGCAGTGTGTCTGCCATCTAGTACTCCCGGGTATTCGGAGTTTGGTTAGGATCAGTAAGCCTGTGGGGCCCCATTACCCATCCAGTGCTCTACCCCCCGGGGTATTCGGATGACGCTCTACCTAAATAGATTTCGCAGAGAACCAGCTATCTCCGAGTTTGATTGGCCTTTCACCCCTAGGCACAGCTCATCCCGATCCTTTTCAACGGATGTGGGTTCGGTCCTCCAGTAAGTGTTACCTTACCTTCAACCTGGCCATGCCTAGATCACTCGGTTTCGGGTCTGATCCCACGAACTCATGCGCCCTATTAAGACTCGCTTTCGCTGCGCCTACACCTAACGGCTTAAGCTTGCTCGTGAGACCAAGTCGATGACCCATTATACAAAAGGTACGCCGTCAGCTCGCAAGGAGCCTCCGACTGATTGTAGGCGTTCGGTTTCAGGTACTGTTTCACTCCCCTCGTCGGGGTGCTTTTCACCTTTCCCTCACGGTACTGGTTCGCTATCGGTCAGCAAGGAGTACTTAGCCTTCGAAGGTGGTCCTCCGATCTTCAGACAGGATTTCACGTGTCCCGCCCTACTTAATACGTCCCATCGAGCTTCGAATACGGGGCTGTCACCCGCTATGGCCATGCTTCCCAACATGTTCTTCTCACTCTCAAGGCTCGGCTGGTCCCCGTTCGCTCGCCGCTACTAGGGGAGTATCAATTGATGTCCTTTCCTCCGGGTACTTAGATGTTTCAGTTCCCCGGGTTTGCTCTTAAAACCCTATGTATTCAGGTCTTAAGTACCTGTCTCAATCCATTATGAACTGCTCGCGCAGATCATAACGAACTGTCAGGTGGGTTGCCCCATTCGGAAATCCATGGATCAAAGCTTATTCTCAGCTCCCCATGGCTTATCGCAGAGTATCACGTCCTTCATCGCCTCTTGCTGCCAAGGCATTCACCAAACGCCCTTCTCGCGCTTGATTTGATCCAGAAA
>NZ_JBXWRZ010000079.1:0-5072 GCF_059613165.1 Ruegeria sp. BHSB172 | reverse complement strand
TCTGCGGCCAGAGTCCCGCGAAAATTATGCCGTAGGTGACGAAGCGCTCATCCCCCAGGATGTTCACAGGGCCCAGCCCGAACCAGCTGAGAAACTCGTTGAGCAGGCCGAATGTGGGGTCGTAGAACCACGTAAAGACCAGCCCGACCACGACTTGGCTGATGACGAAGGGAAAGAAGAACAGCGACTTGTACAGCCGGATGCCCCAGACCGTCTGGTTGAGGAAAAGCGCGATGAACAGGCCGGCCGGGATCGCCAGCAGGTACATGACCAGCCAGACCAGGTTGTTCTTCAACGAGACATAGAAGGCGTCGCGGTCGACCCATTCCCAATACAGGTCTTCATAGTTGCGCATGCCGACATATTCGGCGGCGCCCAGCCCGTCCCATTCGTAAAGCGACAGGTTGAAGGACTGGAAAACGGGGATGATCACGTAGACCATGAAGAACAGCACGCCCGGAGCCAGAAACAGCCAGGGTGCGATACGTTGCTGATTTCTGTGGAACCAGCTTTCGTGTTCGGTGACGTCGACGGCGGTCATGGTCAATCCCGGTTTGGAGAAGGCGGGACGGGATTGTGCCCGTCCTGCGCTTGGCTATGGTGTGGCCGGGGTTGCCCCGGCCACCACCCGATCAGTTGTCGTAGATGCGCTGACGTGCGCGTTCCAGCTTGGCCAGGATGCTGTCCAGGTTGTCCGGCTTGACCATGAACTCCTGGAAGCCTTCCATCGACACTTTGGCCATTTCCGCCGGTGCGTCGCGATCCCAGAACTGGGCGACGCCGCCGGGGCTGTTGGTCGACAGCATCTTGAAGCCTTCCTGCAGGAACTTGTCGTCGTCCACCGAGGATTTGGCGTTGACGGGCAGCTGTCCGAGGTTCTTGCCGTTGTTGATTTCGGTCTGCTCCTCGGCCGAGACGACGAAGCGCAGGAACTCGCGCGCGGCTTCTTTGTTCGACGCGTTCGCCGGGATGTGGAACGTGTCGGTCGGCGCATCTTCGGCCAGCTCGACATCGGGGTTGATCGCGACGAACTGGTAGAAGTCCAACTGGTCGTCGGTCAGACCGGCCTCGCGCAGCGGAGCCACCGCGAAGTTGCCCATCAGATAGGCCGCTGCATCACCCTGAACCATGAAGGGCAGGGCCTCTTGCCAGCTGTAGGTCTGGTGGTTGTCGATGAACGCGCCCATGTCGATCAGCTGCTTCCAGTTGGCGAAGGTCTGCTTGACCCGGTCGTCTTCCCAGCTGACTTCGCCATTGGCCAGTTGCTGGTGGAAGTCGAAGCCGTTGGTGCGCATGTTCAGGTAGTCGAACCAGCCGCCAGCCGTCCACAGGAACTTGGTGCCGATGGTATAGCAGGCGCGACCCGAGTCGACGATCTTCTGGCAGTTGGCCAGTTCTTCTTCCCAAGTGGTCGGCTCGGACAGGCCCAGCTCGTCAAAGATGTCTTTGCGGTAGTAGACGCCCCACTGATAGTAGGTGTAGGGCACGCCCCACTGCTTGCCGTCGATGGTCATCGCGCCCTTGGTCGAGGCCAAGTTTTCGGCGATTTCCGGCTCGGCCCACAGGTCCGATACGTCCTCGAACAGACCCGCCTCGACATAGGGACGCATGCGGTTGGCCGCGTACCAAGTGGCCACGTCAGGCGTGTCGGCGGTCAGGAAGTTGCGGATCTGGGTCTTGTAGGCTTCGCGGTCGATCACGGTGGTCTCGATCTCGAGCCCGGGGTGTTTCTCGGCGAACCGGCCGATCATCGCCTCCATCGTCGCGCGCGGCGCGGGGTTCGACGTGTCTAGGAAAATGCGCAGCTCGCCGGTCAGTTCCGCCGCGGCCGGGGCTGCAATTGCCACGCTGACAGCCAGTGCCGCCGTCGTGCGCTTGAACATGGAATGCATGGTTTCCTCCCTTAGCTTCCATTTAGCGGTTCCAAATAGTGAAACCAAGTTTTATATATTGAAAACTACACATCGAATCGGCTAGGCTTGTCAATACCCTCGCGGCCCGTCCGCAAGGGGAGGTGGAGGAGAGTTCAGACCCGTGGCAGGTGACGGAACCATCGGCAAGGCATGTGAGGTGCTGGAGCAGGTCGCGGCGTTCGGCCGGCCTGTGCGGTTCGCCGAATTGCTGGAAAGTAGCAGCTTTCCCAAGGCGTCCCTGTACCGGTTTCTGCAGTCGCTGACCAATCAGGGCATGTTGTCTTACGACCCAGACCGGCAGACCTATTCGCCGGGGCTGCGGCTGGTGCGGCTGGCGCATTCGGCCTGGACGCAAAGCTCTCTGGCGCCGATCGCGCGGCCGATCCTGGATGCGCTCAGCCTGGAAACCGGCGAGACGGTGCACCTTGCGCAGCTTGATTCCAGTCAGGTTCTGTATGTGGACAAGCGCAACGCCAGGAACCCGGTCGAGATGTATTCCGAAGCCGGAAAGGTCGGCCCGGCCTATTGCACCGGCGTGGGCAAGGCGATGCTTGCCTATCTGGATGACGACCTGCTGGACAAGGCGATTTCGCAGCAAAGCTTTCACCGCTTCACCGACAGGACGCTGACCTCCGAGGCCGAATTGAGGGCCGATCTGGCCCGGATCCGCCAACGGGGCTTTGCCATGGATGATGAAGAGCACGAGCCCGGCATCATCTGCGTGGCCTGTCCGATTCTGACATCGGGCGGACGGATGCTGGGGGCGATCTCGATCACCGGGTCGACCCAGCGCATGGATTTCGATCAGTTGAAGAAATGGGTCCCTCGGGTGCGGTGTGCCGCCGACCAGATCGGGGCCGAAGCCGAAGCATGGCGGTTCCCCGAGGGCCGCAAGGACAGGATGCAAGCATCATGACAGGCGTTACCCTGAAGGGCGCAATCAAGCGGTATGGCCAGACCCAGGTCATTCACGGCATTGATCTGGAAATCGAGGACGGAGAGTTCTGCGTTTTCGTCGGGCCGTCGGGCTGTGGCAAATCCACCCTGTTGCGGATGATCGCCGGGCTGGAGGAAACCACCGAGGGCGAAATCCGCATCGGTCAGCGTGACGTGACCCACATGGACCCGGCCAAGCGCGGCGTGGCGATGGTGTTCCAGACCTATGCCTTGTATCCGCACATGACCGTGGCCGAGAACATGGGCTTTGGTCTGCGCATGAACGGCGTGCCCAAGGCCGAGATCGACCGGAAGGTGGCCGAAGCGTCAGAAATCCTCAAACTGGACCCGTATCTCAAGCGCAAGCCCAAGGCCCTGTCGGGTGGGCAGCGTCAGCGGGTCGCCATCGGCCGGGCCATCGTGCGCGGCCCCGAGGTTTTCCTGTTTGACGAGCCGCTGTCGAACCTCGATGCCGAGTTGCGCGTAGAAATGCGGGTCGAAATCGCTCGATTGCACCAAGAGATCGGCGCGACGATGATCTACGTCACCCACGACCAGGTCGAAGCGATGACGATGGCCGACAAGATCGTCGTGCTGCGCGATGGCCGGATCGAGCAGGTCGGCGCTCCGATGGATCTGTATCGCGACCCCGACAACCGGTTCGTGGCGGGGTTCATCGGCTCGCCCGCAATGAACTTTCTGGAATGCGATGTCGTCGATGGAACGGTGCGCCATCCCGCCCTGACGGACACGATTCCCGTGACAAAAGGGGTGCCGGCTGATGCCAGGAAGGTGACCTTGGGGATCCGCCCGGAACATATCGGCGTCGATCGGTCCGGTGACAGCTGCACCGTCGATCTGACCGAGGCGCTAGGCGGCGTGTCCTACAGCTATCTTCTGACGCCAAATGGTGACAAGTTGATCGTCGAAGAGCGCGACGACCAGCGCAGCAAGACGGGCGAGCGGATCGGGATTTCGGTCCGGCCCGAACGCGCAATGCTGTTCGATTCCGAAACCGGCCAGCGGCTGCGCTGAACGGTCCTCGACAACCACGTCCACACGCGCCGGGCCGGGGGCTGGACGCGCTGTGATTCCCGTGGATTCCGAACCCGAAAACCGCTAACGCAGAGGCAGGATCTGCAAGAAAAGGACTGCCGATGCGACCAAATGTTTTCTCGGGCACGATGCCGGCCTTGATGACGCCGTGCAAGGCCGACCGAACCCCTGACTATGACGCTCTGGTTCGCAAAGGGCAGCAGATGATCGAGGCGGGGATGTCCGCGGTTGTCTATTGTGGGTCGATGGGCGACTGGCCGCTGCTGACCGATGACCAGCGTATGGAAGGTGTCGAGCGTCTGGTGCAGGCGGGCCTTCCAGTCGTGGTGGGCACGGGGGCGATCAACACGCGCTCGGCGGTGGCGCATGCGGGGCATGCGCAGAAAGTCGGTGCGGTGGGGCTGATGGTGATTCCGCGGGTGCTGTCGCGCGGCAGCTCGCTGGCGGCGCAGCGCAACCATTTTAAGGCCATCCTGTCGGCGGCGCCCAACGTGCCCGCGATCATCTACAACAGCCCGGTCTACGGCTTTGCCACCCGCGCCGATCTGTTCTTTGCGCTGCGGGCCGAACACCCCAACCTGGTGGGCTTCAAGGAATTCGGCGGCAGCGCCGATCTGCGCTATGCGGCCGAGCACATCACCAGCCGCGATGATGAGGTGACGCTGATGGTCGGCGTCGATACCGAGGTCTACAACGGCTTCGTCAACTGCGGGGCCACCGGGTCGATCACCGGCATTGGCACCGCGCTGCCGAAAGAGGCGCTGTTGCTGGCGGCGCTGTCGAAAAAGGCGGCCGAAGGCCATGCCGAGGCCCGCCTGCGCGCCCGCGAACTGGACGAGGCGCTTGGCGTGCTGTCCAGTTTCGACGAGGGCACCGACCTGGTGCTGTACTACAAATACCTGCTGGTGCTGAACGGCGAAGAGGAATACCGCCTGCATTTCAACGAGACCGACGAGCTGAGCGACGCGCAGCGCCGCTATTGCGAGCAACAATATGCGCTGTTCCGCAACTGGTTCGCGGACTGGTCGCGGCAGGGCGGGGTGATCGCCGAATGCATGTGATCGACAGCCATACCGGCGGCGAACCCACGCGGGTGATCCTGGAGGGCGGGCCGGATCTGGGCAGCGGCCCGCTGGCCGACCGGGCCGGGAGGCTGGCCCGCGACCA
>NZ_JBXWRZ010000078.1:0-5181 GCF_059613165.1 Ruegeria sp. BHSB172 | reverse complement strand
AGCACCGCGCAAACGGTCAGTGCCCAACCAAGGGAGGAAACATGACAAAATCTTTGAACCGCAGAAATTTTCTGCGCGGGTCGGCCGTTGTGGGCGCAGGTGCGCTTGCGGCACCCGCCGTGCACGCGCAGGAGGGAACCACACTCAAGATGCAGGCGGCCTGGGGCGGCGGCATCTTTCTTGAAAATGCTCAATCCTATGTGAACCGTGTCAACGAGATGACGGGAGGCCGCCTGACCATCGAATTGCTGCCCGTGAACTCGGTCGTGAAGACCAGCCAGATGCAGGACGCGGTTCACCGCGGTGTTCTGGACGCGGCCCATTACGTGCCGGCCTATTGGTATTCGAAATCCAAAACGGCCTCGCTGTTTGGGACTGGCCCCTGTTTTGGTTGGTCCAGCCAAGAAGTTCTGGGCTGGGTCTATTACGGCGGCGGTCAGGAACTGTTCGACGAATTGATGGCCAACTTGGGTCTGAACGTCGTGTCGTTCTTCAACTCGCCCATGCCGGCGCAGCCGCTGGGGTGGTTCAAAGAGCAGATCACCAGCGCCGACCAGATGAACGGTCTGAAATACCGGACCGTCGGATTGGCGGCGGATGTTCTGTTGGAAATGGGCATGTCTGTGGTGCAGCTGCCGGGTGGCGAGATTCAGCCTGCGATGAAGTCCGGCCTGATCGACGCGGCCGAGTTCAACAACCCGACATCAGACCGCGACTTCGGCATGCAGGACGTTTCGAAACATTACCATCTGGCCTCGTTCCACCAGAGCCAGGAATTCTTCGAGGTCACATTCAACAAGGACAAGTACAACGCCCTGTCGCCCGAGCTTCAGGCAATTCTGAAATACGCCTCCGAGGCCGAGAACTCGAACTTCTATTGGCACAACACCAAGCGCTACTCGGAAGATCTGGTAAAGCTGGCCGAAGAGCAGGGCGTGAACGTCTATCGTACGCCCGACAGCGTCATGCAGGCGCAGCTGGATGCTTGGGACGTGGTGGTCGAGCGGATTTCAGGCGAGGACCCGTTCTTTGCCAAGGTCATCGAAAGCCAGAAGGCCTATGCCAAGACGGTCATGAACTATCTGAACCTGAACCAGCCCGACTACAAGCTGGCCTACAAGCACTACTTCAGCTGACCAACGACGTCAGTAGCACCAAAGGAGGTCGCGCCCCGCGCGCGGCATCCTAATACGGGGTAGAACAGGCGAGGGACGGACCTTGATCAAGACAATCCACGCCATCGAAGGGCTGAGCCAATGGGTCGGCAAGGCCTTCGGATGGTGCATTCTGATATTGACGCTTTCTGTATCGTACGAAGTCTTCGTGCGCTATGTGCTCAACAGCCCGACCGTATGGGCGTTCGACATGATGGTACAGATGTATGGCGCGCTGTTTCTGATGGCAGGCGCCTATGCGTTGGCCCAGGACGCGCATGTCCGGGGCGACGTCCTTTACAGACTGTTTTCCGTCCGCTGGCAGGCGCGGGTCGATTTCGTTCTGTACATCCTGTTCTTTTTCCCGGGTATGTTTGCCCTGTTCTGGTACGGCTGGGAAATCGCAGCCGACAGCTGGCGCTACAAGGAAGTGAGCTGGAACAGCCCCGCGCGGATTCAGATCTATTTCTTCAAGACCCTGATCCCGCTTGCGGGCTTTTTGCTGATGCTTCAGGGCCTGGCCGAGATGGGCCGGTGTTGGTTGGCCATGCGCGATGGCGAATGGCTGCCGCGCCTGGATGATGTCCGTGAAACCGAAGACATGCTGATGGACGAAACCATCGACCGTCTGAATGCGACCCGTACCGAGAAAGGAGGGCGCAGCGATGACTGATCCTCAAGTCGCCATCCTGATGCTCAGCCTGTTCATCGTACTGGTACTGCTGGGCTTTCCGATCGCGTTCACGCTTTTGGCGATGGGCGTGGGTTTTGGGTACTATGCATACTACCAATCCGCCCCCGAAACCATTTCGGACATCTTCAACAACAACATATTCTACTTGCTGAACCAGAACACCTATTCGGTGATGGAAAATGACACGCTGGTCGCCATCCCTTTGTTCCTGTTCATGGGATACGTGGTTGAACGGGCCAATATCGTCGACCGATTGTTCTTCTCGCTGTATATGGCGGCTCGAAACCTGCCGGGGTCGCTGGCAATCGCTGCCCTGATGACGTGCGCGGTGTTTTCGACCGCGTCGGGGATCGTGGGGGCAGTGGTCACGCTGATGGGTCTTTTGGCCTACCCGGCGATGGCCAATGCCGGATACCAGCGCAGCTTTGCGGCCGGCGTCATTTGTGCCGGCGGAACGCTCGGAATTCTGATCCCGCCATCGATCATGTTGATCGTCTATGCGGCAATCGCAGAGTTGTCACCACTGCGCCTCTATGCCGCCGCCGTATTTCCCGGCCTGATGCTGGCAGGATTGTACATCGTTTACGTGATGGTGCGGGTATGGCTGAACCCGTCGCTGGCCCCAAAGCCGGCCGAGGGGGACATCCCGCCCAAACGTCAGATCTATATGGATCTCTTGGTTTCCTTCGTGCCGCTGACCGTGTTGATCTTGCTGGTCCTCGGCTCGATCCTGGGCGGGCTTGCAACTCCGGCCGAGGCGGCTGCGATGGGTGCGCTCGGCGGGTTGGTTCTGGCCATGATCTATCGGTCCCTGACCTGGGATAAAGTCAAGCAAAGCGTCTTTCTGACCGCCAAGGCGACGGCGATGGTCTGTTGGCTGTTCGTCGGATCGTGGACTTTCGCGTCCGTGTTTTCCTATCTGGGGGGGCATGACGTCATCGAACACTGGGTCGTTGGCATGAACCTGCAGCCTTGGCAGTTCCTGGTTCTGGCGCAGTTGATCATCTTTCTGCTCGGCTGGCCGCTGGAGTGGTCCGAGATTCTGATCATCTTCGTGCCGATTTTCCTGCCGATGCTCGAGACCTTTGGGGTGAACCCGTATTTCTTTGCGATGCTCGTTGCCCTGAACCTTCAAACCTCTTTCTTGACCCCGCCAATGGCGATGTCAGCCTATTACCTGAAGGGGGTTCTGAAGTCGCAGATCGAACTGATGGAGATCTTCCGCGGGCTGATGCCCTATCTGGCGATCGTGATCCTGTGCATGGTGCTGATGTACCAGTTTCCGGGCATTGCATTGTGGTTCCCGGACTATCTGTTCGGTGTGTGGGTGCCATGACGAAACACGACCTGACCCTGCTTTCGGCGGTTCACGCCGCCGATGCCATCCGAGCAGGCCGGATCACGTCACAGGCATTGGTCGAGGCCTGCCTTGAAAGGATCGAACAGACTGAGCCGGCGATCCGCGCCTGGGCTTATCTGGATGCGGGATCGGCGCTGGATCAGGCGCGGGAATTGGACCGCATTCGCAAAGCCGGGCGACCGACTGGAAAACTGCATGGCGTTCCGGTTGGCCTGAAGGATATCGTGGACACCCGCGACATGCCGACCCAACGGGGCAGCGCGGTGTTCGCCGGTCGCCAACCTGATGCCGACGCGCGGTTGGTCGAACGTCTGCGCGACTCCGGTGCGGTGATCTTGGGCAAAACAAAAACCACTGAATTTGCCTTCATGCACCCGACCGACACGACCAACCCGTTTGATCCCACCCGTTCACCGGGCGGTTCATCCAGCGGTTCGGCCGCCGCCGTGGCTGCGCGGCATGTGCCGCTGGCGATTGGAACGCAGACAGGTGGATCGGTGATTCGTCCCGCCTCGTTCTGCGGGGTCTTCGGCATCAAGCCCACCCGTGGCACGATCTCGCGTAGCGGTGTGTTCCGCACCTCGGTCTCGCTCGATCAGATCGGCGGCTTTGCCAACTCGCTCGAAGATGCGGCGCTGTTGATCGACGCGGTGTCCGGCTATGACCAGACCGACCCCGCCAGCTTTGCCCGACCGCGCGGCGAGATGCTGGCCGGCGCGAGGGCCGAAGCCCCGGTCGAGCCTGATTTTGTGTGGCTGGACTTTCCCTTCAACGACCGTCTTGACGAAGATGCGGCCGAAGGCCTGAACGCCGTCGCCGACGCCCTCGACGGGCGCGTCGAACGCATTCCGGCCTCGGCACAGCTGGCTGATCTGGCAAACGTGCACAAAGTGATCTACGACCATGAGATCAGCCAGAACATGGCCGAGATTGCCGCAAGCGATCCCGACAGGATCAGCGCCGAGATGCACGAGGCCATCATCCGGGGCCAGAAGATCAGTGCGGCGCAATACGAAGATGCCTTGGGCATCATGGCCTCGGCTCAGGAGTTTTTCGCAAACTTCTTCAACGATTACGATGCGGTCATCGCACCGGCGGCAACGGGGCAGGCGCCCCTGCTCAGCGCCGGCCATACCGGCGATTCCGTGTTTTGCCTGACGTGGACGCTGGCCGGCCTGCCCTGTCTGAGCCTTCCCTTGCTGGTTGGTGAAAATGACCTCCCGGTCGGGGTCCAGTTGGTTGGGGCCGCCGAAGAGGATGACAGGCTTCTGCGCACAGCCGCTTGGTTGCAGCGCCAACTCGCCGCCGGGCCAGAAACAGGAGTATGAAATCATGTCGCGCTTGACGAACATAATCATGGCCGTGATCGGAACCGGGTTGATGATGGCCTTTGTTCTGGGCCTTGCCCAGAGCATCTCGACCGGGTTTGCCGGGTTTTGGGGCGGGTTTCCGTTTCTGGTGATCGCGATCTTCGTGATCGCGCTGGCGCTGTACAACTTCTGGGAAGATGCCATCAAGAAGGACTGACGCCATGAGCGACAAACCCGTCCTGTGGCTTCCGCGCCGTGTGTCTGATGCAACGATCGCTCGGGCGCGACGCGACTATGAGGTGGTGCTGAACGAAGCGGACACACCCGGCACAGCCGACGATATCATCAGGATGAGTGCGCAGGTCGATGCGATGATGCCCTGCCATTCCGAGCATTTCACTGCCGAGGTCGTAGCCCAGTTGGATCCGCGGCTGAAGATCATCGCCAACCACTCGGTGGGTGTCGATCATTGCGATCTGGCGGCGCTTGCAGCCCGTGGAGTCGTGGTGACCAATACCCCGGACGTTCTCTCGGACGCCACGGCCGAGCTGGCGATGCTGTTGATGCTTGGGGCTGCCCGCCGTGCGGTCGAGGGGGACCGGTTGGTGCGCAGCGGCGGATGGAACAACTGGAGCCCGTCGTTCATGGTGGGCAAACAGGTGA
>NZ_JBXWRZ010000077.1:0-5213 GCF_059613165.1 Ruegeria sp. BHSB172 | reverse complement strand
AACGTACTGTACCGGCCATCCTGCGCCGATTGCGCCGCCTGCCTTTCGGCGCGGATCGACGTGTCGGTGTTCCACCCGAGCAAAAGCCAGAAACGCGCGGCGCGACGCAACGCGCATCTCCAGCGGCGTGCAACCTCGCCCTGGGCCACCGATGACCAGTACGAACTGTTCCGGCGCTATCTCGATGCGCGTCACGCAGATGGCGGAATGGCCGATATGGACGTGTTCGAATTTGCTGCGATGATCGAGGAAACCCCGATCCGCAGCCGCGTGGTGGAATATGCCGACCCGGAAACCGGCAACCTGATCGCCGTCAGCCTGACCGACGTCCTGGATGACGGGCTGAGCATGGTCTACTCCTTCTACGACCCCGATCAGCCGCAGAACTCTCTGGGCACCTACATGATCCTCGACCATATCGATATCGCGCGCGAGGCCGGCCTGCCCTATGTCTATCTGGGCTATTGGGTGCCGGGCAGCCCCAAGATGGGGTACAAGGCCAAGTTCGCGGGCCTGGAAGTCTATTTGGGCAACAGGTGGCAATCGGTCAGCGACCCCTCGGCCTTCTCGAACAGCGAACACCATCCGCTGGCGGCCGCTCCGATTGCCGAACAGGTCGCAAGCATCCAGCTTCCCGACCGACACCCGACCAGGGGTTGAACATCCATGCGGCAAACCTTGCAAGCCGTCACCCTGGTGGTGCCGGACTATGAGGACGCGATCGCGTTCCACACCCGGACGCTGCGCTTTCGACTGACCCAGGATGTCGAACTGGGCGACGGCAAACGCTGGGTTCTCGTCACCCCGCCCGGCGGCGGCGCTGGGCTGGTGCTGGCCAAGGCCGATGGGGCCGATCGGCAGGCCGCCATCGGCAACCAGACCGGCGACCGGGTGGGCTTCTTCCTAGCCACCGATGATTTCGCCCGCGATCACGCGGACATGCGGGCCAAGGGCGTTCTGTTCGAGGAGGAGTCGCGCCACGAACCCTATGCATTGTTGCCGTTTGGCAGGGCCCGTTCGGAAACCGCTGTGACCTGATCCAGTTCACCTGACAACCGGCGTCAGCCGGTGCCAAAGCAAAGGGGGCCACGCGGCCCCCTTTTCAATTTGAGAACGCCAAGACCTGTCAGTTCGGGATCAGGTCCGGAACGATGGTCACGATCGACGGGAAGAACCACAGGATCGCGATGCCCACCACCTGGATCAGCACGAAGGGAATGATCCCGCGGTAGATATGGCCCGTCGTCACCTCTTTCGGCGCCACGCCGCGCAGATAGAACAGCGCGAACCCGAATGGCGGCGTCAGGAACGAGGTCTGCAGGTTCACCGCCACCATGATCGTCACCCATTTCGGATCGAACGACCCGCCATAGATCACCGGCCCCACGATCGGGATCACGATGTAGATGATCTCGAGGAAGTCCAGCACGAAGCCCAGGATGAACAGCACCAACATCACGATCAGGAAGACCGTGAATTCGTTGTCGAAGCTCTTCAGGAACTGCTGGATATAGTGCTCCCCGCCGAACGAGATCACCACGAGGTTCAGCAGCTGCGAGCCGATCAGGATGGTGAAGACCATCGAGGTCACCTTGGCGGTTTCCCGCACCACCGGTGTAAGCACGCCGCTTGTGAACAACACCCAGCACGCGAACAGCAGGCCGAACAGCGCGTACAGATAGGCAGCATAGGCCAGGATGAAGGCGATCCAGCTCTCGACCGAGACGCCACCCTGATTGATGCGCAGGTCAAAGTTCACGCCCAGCAGCAGGCAGATGATGACCGCGAAGGTCGACCAGATGATCACCTTGCCCGACCGCCCCTGGTCCTGCAGCTTGCGATAGGCCGCCAGCATGATGGCCCCGCCCGCCCCCAGCGCCGCCGCCGGCGTCGGGTTGGTCACGCCGCCCAGGATCGAGCCCAGAACCGCGATGATCAGAACCAGCGGCGGGAACACCACGCGGATCAGATCATTGGTGGCACAGCGCGCCGCCGCGGCTTTGCAGCCATACATTGCCAGTGCGAACGGCAGCGCCAACAGCAGGAACGTGGCCCCCGACGAGGTGGTCGGCGCGATCAGCAGCACATCGACCAGCAGCATCAGGACAAGCCCGATTGCCCCCACGATCAGCGGCTGCGGCGATTGCGACGGCGCGATGCCCCGGCCCATCACCAGCGTCAGCCCCAGCAGCACGACAATCACGGCAACACCGGTGCCGATCGGTGCGGCGGCGGCGATCTTGGCTTCACGCGCGGCAGCCAGCTCTTCCTCGCTCAGCCGCTGCGACTCGGACACGCCGCCGGCAGCGTCGATGGCTTCCTGCTCGGCCACGGCCTTGTCCCAGGCTTCCTGACCATGCAGTTCGATCATCGAGGCCTTGCACTCTTCGGACACGTTGGTACGCAGCGTGGCTGCCTCACCGATATCCGAGAATCCCGAAACCGTGATATTCTGGCTGCCGATCACGCCCAGGTTGCCGAGCAGCACCGCGCCCACGATCAGAGCGACCGGAGCACCCAGCAGCCAGGTCAGCCCTTCCGAACGCGTGATCGGCTCGCCGCTGCCACCCGACAGTTCGACCGCAGGCGCCTTGTGCGGGTTCAACAACGCGTAGCCAAATGCGTAGAGCGCATAAAGCAGCGCCAGCATGATCCCCGGCAGCAGCGCCGCCTGGAACAGCGTCCCCACCGAAACCACGGCCGGCTCACCCAGATATGTCAGCGCGTCGGTACAGCCCGCCTCGACTGCGCGGGTCTCTTGCGCAGTCGAATACAGGTCTCCCGCCAAAGTGCCCAACAGAACGATCACGATCGAGGGCGGAATGATCTGGCCCAGCGTGCCCGAGGCCGCGATCACGCCAGTCGCCAGTTCCGGCGAGTAGTTGTTGCGCAGCATGGTCGGCAGGGCCAGCAAGCCCATCGTCACCACGGTCGCGCCCACGATCCCGGTCGAGGCCGCAAGGAACGCACCCACGACCACGATCGACACCGCCAGACCGCCCGGCAGCGGCCCAAAGACGCGCGCCATGGTGGTCAGCAGGTCGTTGGCGATTTTCGAGCGTTCCAGCGTGATGCCCATCAGCACGAACATCAGCACCGCCAGCAGAGTCTCGATCGACTGACCGGCCAGAACCCGTTCGTTGATGCGGTTCACGATGAAGGACACGTTGCGGTCCAGCGCGGTTTCCCAGCCCGAGGCGAAGACCGGCTCGGCAATCCTTGGCAGATCCGGGTACCGGAACACGGAAATCACATCGGGTTTCACGCCCGAATTCACGAGGTCCCGATAGGCTTGCGAGCTTGTGTCGATCGCCTGGTGGATCAGCAATCCGGCGCTGTCCAGCGCGGCGATGATCCCGAAAGAGATGATGCCGGCCCCGCCGATGGCAAACGCCACCGGAAAGCCGCTGAGAATCCCGCCAAACAGGCAGAGGAATACGATAATGAGGCCTATCTCGACGCCATCAAGTCCGAATAGCATGTGTCTGGGTCTCCGTCCTTAATGTGTGCCTTCGTAGGCTTCTTCACCTTCGCCAAGGCTGTCCTTGTCGAGGTATTTTCCAGCGCTTTCCGGGCCTTCGACGAATTCGAGATAGGACCGGTAGAAGAACGCGATCGCGTGCAGGAACACCATCGCGGCAAAGGCCACAAGCAGGATCTTGAACAGGAAGTAGGCATTGAAGCCGTTGGGGCTGAAACCGATGGTTTCGACGTTCCAGCGCAGCGCGCGGGATTTCATCACCAGCCGGTCCAGCGTGTCGCTGGCCGAAGGATTCGGCACGATCAGGTGCCGCCACAGGAAGAACCAGCCATACAGCCAGACCACAACCGCGATGGGCATCATGAACAGGATCGAGCCCAGCATGTCGACCACGCGCTTGGCCCGGTGCGAGATGCCGGCATAGATCAGGTCAACCCGGACATGGCCGCCTTGCACGAAGGTGTAGGTGCAACACAGGCAGACGACCAGCGCATTGTACAGCTTCAGCTCTTCGGCGTACCAGCTGATATCCATCTGAAACGGAATACCCAGGCCGAACGCCATGTCGGGCCGCGCGAAAACACGCTGCATGAACACGATGACGATCTGCTGGATCACCATCAGCAGGCCAGCCCAGGCAAAGAACCGACCCGTCGTGTTGGCAAAGCCTTCCAGAACGCGCACGACGCCCCACATGAAATTCCGGTGATAGATGCCGATGGCCGTCATCACCAGAAAGCCTGTGAAGACCACGAAGAAGAACTCGACCGATCCGCCATAATAGACGAAGCGCATGATCGCTTCTTTGTTCGACCAGTCCAGCCACAGCTGCGGATGCGTGATCGCGTATCCGAAATTATAGAAGGCTTCGGCGATGTTTTGAACGAACCAGAGCAGTCCGTTCCACAGGGCGCCGAAGAACGAGATACCGTTTTCGTCCTGCATGATGTCCCCAGGTCCCGTCAGTTGCGATGCTGATTATACCGGAATTTGACCGATCCGCGCACCTGCAACAGAAATGGCTTCCCCGCGCGAGGCGGGGAAACCGAATGATTGCCAGTTGGCCAGTTAGCCCAGAACGCGGTCGCGCTGCGCGGTGTA
The DNA here is from genome assembly GCF_059613165.1 of Ruegeria sp. BHSB172. NCBI lineage: Bacteria > Pseudomonadati > Pseudomonadota > Alphaproteobacteria > Rhodobacterales > Roseobacteraceae > Ruegeria > Ruegeria sp. BHSB172. The sequence continues at coordinate 631 of NZ_JBXWRZ010000077.1, read as the reverse complement.
GACGCCCGACGACATGTTCAGCCACGACGAAGAGGCCTTCATCGACGCCATTGCGCTGTCATGGACCTTCTTGAACAGCTCGTCGCCCATGTTCTCGGCCAGAACGTCCTGGCTGGCCTTGCCGAAGGCATCCCAAACGCTGTCGGGGAATTCCATGACCTTCACGCCACCGGCCTGCAGACGCTGCAGCGCCGCACCGTTGTTGGCCAGGAACTGCGCCAGGTTCCACTGGTGCGCTTCGGCGGCCGCGATCTCGATGATCTTCTGGTGCGCCGGCGACAGGCTTTCGAACACTTCGCGGTTGGTTGCCAGCGACAGGCCCGCGCCCGGCTCGTGGAAGCCAGCGGTGTAGTAGATCTTGGTGATCTCCTGGAAGCCGGCCTTTTCGTCGGCCCAGGGACCGATCCACTCGGTGCCGTCGATCGCGCCGGACGACAGCGCCTGGTACACTTCCGAACCCGGAATGTTCTGGACCGATGCGCCCAGCTTGCCCAGCGCCTTGCCGCCCAGGCCCGGCATACGGAACTTCAGACCGTTGAAGTCCTCGGGGCTGTTGATCTCTTTCGAGAACCAGCCGCCGGCCTGCGCGCCGGTGTTGCCGGCCAGGAACGACTTCAGGCCGAAGATCTGA
>NZ_JBXWRZ010000076.1:0-5064 GCF_059613165.1 Ruegeria sp. BHSB172 | reverse complement strand
GTTCGGGCTGCCGCCGCATTTGTTCAATGTCCGGGCCCAGCCCGAGATGCTGGTCTTCTACCGTTACGGCATCTCGCCCGGACCGGGCCAGAGCGGCCGCACGGTGAACGCGCAGGTAAAGCTGGATTGCAAAACGCAGGGCAAGCCGGTGATCCACATGAACCTTGCGCTGGCCGAGCTGACGAAATGGGACAGGCCCGACCCTCCAGGCTGGGCGCAACCCTTAAGCATCGCGACCAGCGGACGGTGGATCGGGCATGAATTCGGGCATTATCTGCTGGCGGCCCGGTTGGGTCAGCTGGAATTCGATTTTGCCCACAGCGCCGGCGATGCCATCGCCGCCATCATGTCCGACCCGGGCTCTGCCCTGGCAGCCCCCCCCGGAAACGGAGTCGCCGCCAGTTTCCGCGGCATCACCTATCCGTTCGTCTTTGCGACTCGCCGCCATGACCGCATCGCGGAAATGGGCTGGGCCTGGTACGGCTCTTTGAACCGATCCGTGATCGAAAACTCTGCGGCGGATCCGTGCGACACCAAGGGTTATCTGACTGAACAGATCCTGTCGACGACCCTATTCCGCCTGTACCGCGCGCTGGGGGGCGACACGGTTCAGGCGGATGGCCGAGCCGACATCTATCAGCGTCGACGGGCGGCGCGCATGGCGCTGTTCCTGCTGTTCCGGGCAACGGCCGGTTTTGCACAACCACCGTCGCGGGCCGAGATGCTCGAACTGGGCCTGGAAGAGGCCGGGTGGATGACCCTGCCGCCGCTGCCGCTGGGGCCTCCGGGCAGCACGCCCGACCCGTGGCAGGGTGGCACGGCGCACAAGGTTGTGCGTTGGGCCTTCGAGGCGCAGGGCATGTTCCCGCCCGATCCGGAACAGATGCACAATGCGCCGGGCGATCCGCCGCCCGAGGACATCTATGTTTCGGACCGCCGCCCGTTGACCGAGGACACCCTGGCCGGCCCGGTTCAGTATGGGCCGGGCGCCTATGTGCCGGTCTCATTGGACTGGCGGGCCGATGCCCGGTGGTTGTCGGACCCCGCCAACCTGCGGGTCGGCAACCGGGGCACCGCGCAGGCCCAGAATGTCGGGCTGCGGGTCTGGGTCGGATCGGTTCCCGTCGGGCCGGTTCCGTGGGACCTGCTGGCCCCGATCACCTGGAACGCTGCTGCCATCGACTTGCCCTTGGGCAATCTGGCCGCGGGTGGCTCCATCGACCTGTTGTCGCTGCCGCAGGTCCAGAACCTTGTGACCGGCACGGCGGTCGCGGCAGGGACGCTGGGTCTCATCCTGTTCGAGGTTACCTGCCCGAACGATCGAGCCAACACCGATCCTCTGGCGCAGTTGCCGCCCAAAGCCGAGGACTCGGGCGCCGGACTGCCCGGCACTCCGCGGACGCTGGCCGATCTGGTGGCCAATGACAACAATCTGGGCCTTGTGGTTGTCCGGCCATAGCCGGAGCTCAATTTAGCGTAGATTTAAACAATATTAAGTCTGGAATGTTTGCCAACGTGGCGTTGGGCCATTAGACTAAAATTGTAACCAGTGGGGGCGGTGGTTTCGCAATGTCCAAAATCAGCGCGAAATCCCTTGATGTGTCCAACCTGCGTCTGGCGGCTTTTGCCTTCGCTGATGTCGAAGGCTATACGCGCCATATGGAGGCCGACAGCATCAAGGCCGCCAGAGACTGGGGCAGGTTGCGCGAAGACGTTCTGCTGAACCGGATTTCGGACTATGGCGGGCGGCTGGTCTCGCACTCCGGCGATGCCATCTTGGTTGAGTTCAACAGCGCCACCAATGCGGTTCGGTGGGCCCTGGACAAACAGCACCAGGTTCGGAATCGGCCGGTTGATGAAACCCCCATGCATGTCCGAATCGGCATCAATCTGGACGAGGTCGTCGATGACGGGCGGTCTCTGCAATCCGACGGCGTCGTCATTGCGTCCCGCATTCAGGATCTGGCCGCGGGCGGCGACGTGGTGCTGACCCAGCAAGTGCGCGACATCGTGCGCAACCGGATCTCGGTTCGGTTCCACGAGATCGGGGCGCCGATCCTGAAGAATATCGAACGCCCGGTGCGGGTGTTCATCGCCCAGCGGAGTTCCGAGGCGCGCGCGATCCTGCGGCCACACGCGCAATGGGAGGCGCGGCCGTCGCTGGCCGTCCTGCCGTTTCGCGACCTGCAAGGCCGTGACGAAGACCGGTATTTCGGCGAGGGCATGACCGAGGACATCATCACCGGAGTGTCACGCAGCCGCGCGATTTTCGTGGTGGCGCGCACCTCGACCCTGCAGATGTCGAAGGAATCCGTGCCCTCGCGCGAGGTGGCCGCGGCGCTGGGGGTCAAATACCTGTTGACCGGATCGATCCGGCGCAGCGGAAACCTGCTGCGCATCCATACCGAGCTGGTGGACGTGGTGCGCAACCGGGCCGTCTGGGCCGACAATTTCGATGGCGATGCCTCGGACATCTTCACCTTTCAGGACCGCATCGTGTCCAGCATCGTCGCTACGGTCGAACCCAGCGTTCAGCGCGCCGAGGCGGCAAATCTGGTCACCCGCCCGACCGAAAGCCTCGATGCCTATGACTGCGTGTTGCGGGGCCTGCCCGAACTCTACCGGTTCCAGGGCCAGAGCTATGAGACGGCCATGTCCCTGTTCCGGCGGGCGGTCGAACTGGACCCGGGCTATGCGCAGGCGCATTCCTATCTGGCCTGGTGCCTAAATTTCTGGATCGCCGAGGGCAAAAGCCCGAATGTCGAGCGCGATAGCGCCGCCGCCGTGTTCCATGCCCGCAAGGGTGTCGAGCTGGACCCCGAGGACGCGCTGAACCTGTCGATCCGCGGCCATATCCTCAGCCTGCTGGAACGCCGCCCGCACGAGGCGATAGACATCATGGATCAGGCGCTGTCGCTCAATCCCAATCTGCCGCTGGCCTGGGGGATCAGCGCGACGGCCCATGCCTATCTGGGCAACGGCGCCATCGCGCGCGAGCACATGCTGAACGTCTGGCGGCTGACCCCGTTCGGGCCGCTGAATTTCTTTTTCTGGACGGCGGCAGGGCTGGCCGAGTTCGTGGATGGCAATTACCCCGAAGCGATCCGTGCCCTGCAACGCGCGCGCCGCACCAGGCCGCGATTCATGGCGGCGCTGCGCATTCTGGCGGCTTCCTACGCGCTGGACGGGCAGATAGAACAGGCCCGCGTGACCGCCGAAAAGCTTCTCGAGAAAGATCCAGGTTTTTCAATTTCGCGTTTTATGGCATGGTATCCCCTGAAGACCCCGGACACGCGGGAACGGCTGGTGCTTGGTCTGAGCACTGCAGGTCTGCCGAACTGACGCGTTTCACCGCCGCTGCGCGCCTTGTGGCCGCAGTGACCCGCACGCAGGCACATGCGGCAATGGCGAAACCGCCGGAACTCATAATGATCTCGAGCATATTTCGATGAAAGGGCGGCGCTGTCGTCTTTTTGAACAAGGTCCATTTCAAACGAGGACATTGACATGACGGATTTCGGAACAAACGCCTCGGCTCGATCGTCCGGGCTTGGCACTGGAAGTCAGGGGCTGGGTCTGGGTCTCGGCGCATCGCGTGGATTGGGGCTTGGACTGGGCCTTGGCAACGGTTTGGGTCTCGGTAACGGTCTGGGGCTGGGATTGGGCCTCGGCAATGGTCTTGGGTTGGGGAATGGGCTTGGACTGGGCCTCGGCAATGGCCTTGGATTGGGGAATGGCCTTGGATTGGGGCTTGGCCTCGGTCTCGGCAACGGGCTGGGGCTGGGCAATGGTTTGGGCCTGGGCAACGGGCTGGGGCTTGGAACAGACCCGGTCATTCCCGTCGGCGCGGATGGCGGCATCGGTCTGGTCCGCAGCTATTATGCGACCCCGATCGAGCTGGCGTTGCTGCCTTGGGCGCTTAATTTCACGCCCGACAACGCGGGCGTGTCGCCGTTCCCGCTCGAATATGTGATCAATCCCTATCAGGCAGACCCGGCCGGCATCGACTATCCCAAGGTTCTGGAATGGACCACGCAGGACTGGGATCCAGCCTTGCGGTTCTGGGCGCTTCCCTTCGATGAACACCTGACCGAGTGGTTGCGCGCCGCCGACCGCAGCGAACCGGCAACCCTGGCGGCGCTGGAATTCGCCGGCCAATGGCGGGAATGGCTGCCACGGCCCGGGTTCGATCCGGTGGGGCCGTATCTGGAAGCGGGTGACCTTGAATGGCGCTATGTCGTGGATGTCAACAAGACCGTGGCGCAGAACGAAACGGATGCCTCGGACGCGTTCCGATTCATTCAGGGCGAGCTGGAAACCCTAAAGATCTACATGGAGGACGACCGCAGCAGCTATCTGGTGGAATCCGATGTTCAGGCCGACGGTCTGCCCAACTACATCATCCATTTCATCGGTGCCAATTCCTTCGATCACCCTTACACCTTGAAGCTGATCGACGCGGGGCTGGCCTTGGGCAACGTGGCCTACATGTCGTACAAGGCCTATTACAAACGGGTGCGGCCCTCGGTGCTGCGGCCGGGGCTGACAGTTCCGTTCGGCCCGCCTGCGCATCCGGCGTTTCCGTCCGGCCATTCCTTCCTGGCGCATCTGATCGCGCTGCTGCTGCTGGAAATCCCCGGGCTGTACCAGCGGTTCGGCGTGTCGCGCGATGGCGCGCCATCGGGTGGCGGGCTGTTGCAAAAGCCGGTGTCGGCCGACTTGGCCGGGACGGCGCCGATCAAGTCGCCCTTGTTGCAGATCGCCCACCGCATCGCGGTCAACCGTGAGCGCATCGGCGTGCACTATCCGACGGATTCGCAGGCCAGCCGGCACCTGGCCGCAGGTCTTTGGACCCGGATGCTGAAGCCCAGAAACCAGGTCTCGAACGCCGGAGGGCCGGATTACCGCATTCATTGCCCGACGCTTCTGGCGTTGATCGAAAACGCCAAGACCGAGTGGCCGACCCCCTGGCCCGGCTGATCTGCGGGCAGGCGCAAACCACGTGTGACGATTATTAACGAGGATTCAGTTCATGAAGATTTCACGTATTTTTCACAGATTTGG
>NZ_JBXWRZ010000075.1:0-7626 GCF_059613165.1 Ruegeria sp. BHSB172 | reverse complement strand
CGGAACTTCAGACCGTTGAAGTCCTCGGGGCTGTTGATCTCTTTCGAGAACCAGCCGCCGGCCTGCGCGCCGGTGTTGCCGGCCAGGAACGACTTCAGGCCGAAGATCTGACCCAGCTCGTCATGCAGTTCCATGCCGCCATCGAAGTAATACCAGTTCACCAGTTCCTGCGCGGTCATGCCGAACGGAACCGCGGTGAAGAAGGCATAGGCCGGGTGCTGACCGACGAAGTAATAGTCGGCGGCGTGGTACATGTCGGCCTGGCCCGACGACACGGCGTCGAACACTTCGAACGCGCCGACCAGTTCTCCCGCGGCCTTGATGTCGACGGTCAGGTTGCCGTCGGACATTGCGGTGATGCTGTCGGCGCAGCGCTGGGCGCTGTCGAACACGCCCGCCAGACCGCGGCCCCACGAGGTAACCATGGTCAGCGTGCGCTTGCCCTGCGCGTAGGCCGGTGCCGCCAGTGCGGTTGCCGCCGCGGCCGAGCCGCCCAGTGCCGATGTCTTCAGAAACTTGCGACGATCCATATCAGGTGATCCTCCCCTTCATTCATTCACGGCCCGGGCGCACCCGGACCAGTCGCTTCGAGTGTCGACACGTTAATCAAGGCCGCTTGAAAGTGAATACCTACTACTGCGTAGAGCGCGCGATTTTTTGATCCGGCATGATGGCAAAACCGGCTGTTACCGCTATCGTCCGCGTGACTTTCGGGCCCGGAACGGCGAAAGATGCCCAATCTCTTTGCATTTGCGCCGCGGCTTGCGTATCGATTCGTCCATGGGGAAACTTCGATCTCTGTTTTCGCTGACTTATGCGCAGAAACTGTCACTGGTCGCGGCCATCCCGCTGGTGCTGGCGGTGGCGGCAATCGCGCTGATGGTGGCCATCGAATCCCGCGCCACGGCCGAGCGTGAGATACAGGCGCTGGAGCGTCGCCTGATCGAGGCCAAGAAGCAGGAACTGCGCAATTATGTCACCCAGGCGCGCAACGGCTTTGCCTATATCTACGGCCGCGCTGCCCCCGATGACGAAGAGGCCAAGAAGACCGTCGCCCAGATCCTGTCGGCGATGATCTACGGCAAGGACGGGTTCTTTTTCGTCTATGACTATGACGGCAACAACCTGGTCAGCCCCCGCCAGACCGAGTTCATCAACCGCAACTGGGAAGGTCTGACCGACAGCAACGGCGTGCCCGTGGTGGACGAGTTCATCCGGCTGGCCCGGCAAGGCGCCGGGTGGCACAGCTTCATGTGGCAGAAGCCCTCGACCGGGGAAGAGGCGATGATGATCGCCTATGTGGTCGGCCTGCAGGACTGGCGCTGGGCGGTGGGCACCGGCGTGTTCATCGACGACATCGTTGCCACCGTCGCCAATGCCCGCGCCGAGGTCGAGGCGCGCGTGCAGCGCACCTTCCTTTATATCGGCGGCATCGTTCTGGCGGCGGTGCTGATCGTCTTTGCCTCGGGGATGCTGCTGAACATCCGCGAACGTCGCCTCGCGGATGCCAAGCTGAAAGAGTTGACCAAGCGGGTCATCGACGCCCAGGAGGAAGAGCGCGGCCGCGTAGCGCGCGAATTGCATGACGGGATCAGCCAGATTCTGGTCGGAGTGCGCTATGCGCTGGACAATGCGCGCCGGCGCCTCGCAAAAGGCGATCATGACGGTGCGCGGGCGCCGCTGGACAAGGGGATCGACAATCTGGGCACCGCCATCACCGAGGTGCGACGCATCAGCCGCGACCTGCGCCCCGGTGTTCTGGACGATCTGGGTCTCGGCCCCGCGCTCAAGGCGCTGACCGACGATTTCCGCGAACGCACGGGGATCGAGACCGAGTTTTCCACCGTCGTGTTCCGCAACCGTCTGGACCATGACAGCAAGATCGCGCTCTACCGAATCGCGCAAGAGGCGCTGACCAATGTCGAACGCCATTCCGGCGCGACGCGGGTGACGATCGACCTGCGCGGCCACAAGCGAGGCGCCACGATGCGCATCACCGACAACGGGCGCGGGTTGCGCAGCCGGCCGGGCCAGATCAGCACCGGGATCGGCCTGCGCAACATGCAGGAGCGGATCGAACAGCTTGACGGGACCCTGCGCATTCTGTCATCACGCGGCGCGCAGAGCGGAACTGTGATCGAGGTCAGCCTGCCGCTGAGCCACCTGCTGCCGCCGCAGGAAGACGCGACACCCAAAAGAAAGGCCGGTTCCTGATGACAGACACGACCCGAGTCCTGATCGTCGACGATCATCCGATGGTTGCCGAGGGCATCCAGTCGATCCTTGAAAGCTATGACGACATTAACGTGGTCGGCACCCTGGGCAACGGGCAGGAAGCAATCGACTTGGCCCCGGATCTGCGGCCCGACGTGATTCTGATGGATCTGAACATGCCCGGCACGGGCGGGCTGAGCGCCACCGAGATCATTCTGGAACGCCTGCCCCAGACCCGAATCCTGATCCTGTCGATGCATGACAGCCCCGAATACATCTCGACTGCGCTGAGCCATGGCGCCAAGGGATACATCCTTAAGGATGTGCCGACCGACGAGATCAAACAGGCCATCGATGCGGTGATGCGCGGCGAGCGCTATCTGTGCACCGGGGCCAGCGGCTCTCTGGAGCCTAAGGGCGACAGCACCCGCGAAGCGCTGACCGGGCGCGAGCAGACGATCCTGCTGGAACTGGCGCAGGGCAAGTCGAACAAGGAAGTGGCCCAGACGCTGGACATCTCGGTCCGCACGGTCGAGACCCACCGCAAGAACATCAAGCGCAAACTGGGCATTTCCTCGACCGCCGGCCTGACGCGCTACGCACTGGAACATGGTGTGCTGCAGGGCACGGGCGTCGGGTACTGACGCGGGTCAGTCCAACAGACGGTCAGCCCGCCACCCGGCACGCGCAAGGTGATGCGGCAGCACGCGGCCGTACAGCTGTTTTGTCCGCTCTATGCCGCCACACATCCCCTCTGCCTCGACGAAGGAAAAGATACCCACATAGCGCGGCCAAGGGCCGCTGACCGGCGCAACCCGGTGCAGTGAGTAGCGGCCGCGAAATATCTGCAGGTCACCAGGCTGAAGTTCCAGTTGCCGGACAGCGCTCATGTCACCGTCGAGGATCGCGGCCACCTTGTCGAAATTCTCGTGTTCAGGCGTGCGCAGGTTGGGCGCGTATTCGAACGCCCCGCCCCGTTCGGCATTCTGGATCGCCAGAGTCACGGTGAAGTTGTTGGTGTCGAAATGCCAGGGGAACCCCTGCCCTTCCTCGACCACGTTGATGATCACGTCGGCCAGAGGATCGTCATAGCGAAAGAACCGATCCTGGGGTTCGTTCAGGGCCGCGCGGATAAAGGGCAGAAAGCCATCATATTCATAGATACGCCGCAACGGGCCGGTCTCGGGGAAATTGTCGGCCGGTACAAATGCGTTCGACCGGTCATAGAACCGTCGGATCGGGTGGCGGATGCCGAACCGGGGGTCGTCTCGGGTGAAATAGGGGTTGGTGCGGTTGAAACTGCGATGCGCGCGCGGGGCGACGGCCTCGGCCTCGGCCAGCAACTGCGCCAGACCACAGTCATGCACTAAACCGGGCAGCACCGCGCACCCGTCCGCGTCAAGCTCGCGCCGGATATCCGCGATCAGCCGCTGGTAGGCCGCCGAGTCCGGCCGGTCGATCGGATAACGGCCCAGGTCCACCAGATCCACAAGCATGCGCGCCTCCGTCCTTGCACTTTCCGGTTCAGCCTGACCCGGCGGCGCGTGCGGCTCATGCCCATTTCAGACATCGACCTGCCGCTTTCTGACTTCGGAACCCGTGCCCGCGGCACCATTCGCGGAAATTCCGGCCATGCGTCAATCTGCGCAATAAAATGTCGCAAAATTCGACCGCAGAGACAGGAAATTGGCCAGATTGCCTGTTGACGCCCCGTCCCCCCACCCATAATGTCCCTGCACGCAAAAAGGAGCCTCTGGCGATGAAAACGCTAGTCGTAATCGTAGGAACCACGCGCATGGGCCGGTAACGGTACACCATAATCGAACCCATGCGCCTCCGAAACTTCGGGGGCTTTTTTATGTCAAACGCAAGACACATGTCGCGAACGGAGCAAAGCAGATGACACGTGAGATGACCGGCGCAAAGATGGTGGTCCAGGCCCTCAAGGATCAGGGCGTGGACACGGTATTCGGGTATCCCGGCGGCGCCGTCCTGCCGATCTATGACGAGATCTTTCTGCAGAACGACATCCGTCACATCCTGGTGCGGCATGAACAGGGCGCGGTCCACGCCGCCGAAGGCTATGCCCGATCGACCGGGAAGCCCGGCGTCGCGCTGGTGACCTCGGGCCCCGGCGCGACCAACGCGGTGACCGGCCTGACCGATGCGCTGATGGATTCGATCCCGATCGTGGTTCTGACCGGCCAGGTGCCGACCTTCATGATCGGCTCGGACGCGTTCCAGGAGGCCGACACGGTGGGCATCACCCGCCCCTGCACCAAGCACAACTGGCTGGTCAAGGACACCAATTCGCTGGCCGCAACCCTGCACGAGGCGTTTCACGTCGCCACTGCCGGCCGCCCCGGCCCGGTGCTGATCGACATTCCCAAGGACGTGCAGTTCGCGACCGGCACCTATACCGCGCCGAAACCCTCGACCTCGCATTATCAGCCGGCGGTCAAGGGCGATCTGGACGCGATCACCGAACTGGTCGCTGCCATCGAAACCGCCAAGAAGCCCGTGTTCTATACCGGCGGCGGCGTGATCAATTCGGGCCCTGCCGCCAGCCAACTGCTGCGCGAGCTGGTGGACGCGACCGGCTTCCCCATCACCTCGACCCTGATGGGTCTGGGCGCCTACCCCGCATCGGGCAAGAACTGGATCGGAATGCTGGGCATGCACGGCCTGTACGAGGCGAACATGGCCATGCATGACTGTGACCTGATGATCAATGTCGGCGCCCGGTTCGACGACCGGATCACCGGGCGCATCGACGCGTTCTCGCCCAAGTCGAAAAAGGCGCATATCGATATCGACCCGTCCTCGATCAACAAGGTGATCCGAGTGGACATCCCAATCGTGGGCGACGTGGCGCATGTTCTGGAAGACGTGCTGAAAGTGTGGAAGGCGCGCGGGCGCAAGACCAACGCCGCGGCCGTCACCAAGTGGCAGGCCCAGATCTCGGACTGGCGCAAGGTGAACTGCCTTGCCTACACGAACAGCGAAAAGTCGATCAAACCGCAATACGCGCTGCAGCGACTTGAGGCACTGACCAAGGACCGTGACCGCTACGTCTGTACAGAAGTGGGCCAGCACCAGATGTGGGCCGCGCAGTTCCTTGGGTTCGAAGACCCCAACCGCTGGATGACCTCGGGCGGTTTGGGCACCATGGGCTATGGCTTCCCGGCCTCGATCGGGGTGCAGATGGCGCATCCCGACGCGCTGGTGATCAACGTCGCGGGCGAGGCCAGCTGGCTGATGAACATGCAGGAGATGGGCACCGCCGTCCAATACCGCCTGCCGGTGAAACAGTTCATCCTGAACAACGAACGCCTGGGCATGGTGCGCCAGTGGCAGGAGCTGCTGCACGGCGAACGCTACTCGCATTCCTGGTCCGAGGCCCTGCCCGATTTCGTCAAGCTGGCCGAAGCCTTCGGGGCCAAGGGAATCATGTGCTCGGACCCGGCCGATCTGGATGACGCGATCATGGAGATGATCAATCACGACGGTCCGGTGATCTTTGACTGTCTGGTCGAAAAGCACGAGAACTGCTTCCCCATGATCCCGTCGGGCAAGGCGCATAACGAGATGCTGCTGGGTGAGGCCGAAACACAGGGTGTGATCGACTCCAAGGGCTCGGTACTGGTCTGATCGCTCCCATCGCACCCGGCCGGACCTTCCGGCGCACGAAAGTTGAAGAAAGGGACATAAATGTCTGCCCTACACATTAAAAAAGGCTCTACCCGCCATTCGGCCTATAACCTGCGCCCGACGTTTTCGGACGTGCAGGAGCGCCACACGATCGCCGTTCTGGTCGAAAACGAACCCGGCGTCCTGGCGCGCGTGATCGGGCTGTTTTCCGGACGTGGCTACAACATCGAAAGCCTGACCGTGGCCGAGGTCGACCACACCGGCCACCTCAGCCGTATCACCATCGTGACCACCGGCACACCGCAGGTGATCGAGCAGATCAAGGCGCAGCTGGGCCGGATCGTTTCTGTGCACGACGTGCATGATCTGACCGTCGAAGGCCCCTCGGTCGAGCGAGAACTGGCGATCATCAAAGTCGTGGGCGAAGGCGAAAAGCGCGTCGAGGCGCTGCGCCTGGCCGACATCTTTCGCGCCAACGTGGTGGACAGCACCTTGAATTCCTTCATCTTCGAGATTACTGGCACACCCGAAAAAATCGACGCCTTTGCCGACCTGATGCGCCCGCTTGGACTGATGGAAATCGCCCGGACCGGCGTGGCCGCCCTGCTGCGCGGCAGCTGACGGGTCGTCGCCCCCGCGCAAGGGGGGCCGCTTGTCTCCATATCCACTCGAGACTGTCGCCGGTCAGTGTCATCTGGCCGGTTTTCCCAAATAGTTTGTGCAAAATCGCCAAATGCCTATTGCCTTTGGCCTATAAGGCATTAGCCTAGCGTCGGTTCTTTCCGACAGGAAAGCTCTTGGGGAAAATTATGCGATATTCCGGTTCAGGCCGACGGCGGACGCTGTGTCGGCACAGTCGTGTTGCGTTGCCATAGGCCATGACTGGACAAGGCATGGGCCATAAAGCACGCACACCTGAAGAATTGCGCACAATGCTTGGCGAGAACCTCCGGCAGCTGGTCAGCGGCTATCCCTCGGTGTCCGAGGTCTGCCGCCGTCTGGGCATCAATCGCACCCAGTTCAATCGATATCTGTCTGGCGAAAGCTTTCCACGGCCTGATGTGCTGGACCGGATCTGCCGCTTTTTCGGGATTGATGCCCGCATCCTTCTGACCCCCCTTTCCGAAATACCGAAAACCGAGTCGGCGCCGCTGCCTCCGTCCCTGCTGAAGTTTTTTGCGACGGGCCAAATAAAACGGAAGGAAACCCTGCTGTGCAGCGGGTTTCATCATGTCATCGAAACCCATCCCGCAGAGCCGCGGCACACCTGCCATCTGTTGCTGTTTGCCCGGAACCAGGGCAGCCACGCGACCGTACGCGCCTTCGACCCCGTCACGCCGGGTGCGACACCGGCTTCGCGCGAACTGCGCGGCTTGGCCTTCCGCTCAGGCACGACGACACAAATCATGATGGCGCATCGCGACGCCATCGGCACCCGTTTCTACGTTCTTGCGGACGCAACCACTCCGGCCGCGTCGGTACGCACCGGATACAGCGTCAGGCTAGGCGCAAGCGCCTCCGACTGCCGAAAGCTGGAACTGCGGTTCCTGGGGCAAGATCTGAAGGCGGCCCTCGGGGTCGCGCGGCTGGCCCGGTCCTGACCACCCCGGCAGGCCGCCAACATGTCGTTGTGAGAAAAACCCGGGTCGCGGACATGACAGCGGGCCGGCGGTGGGACTGCTTAGGCTGGGTGGCAACCGAGGAGGACCACATGGCCAGCACCCTGACCGATCTGTCTGCCGTTCGCCAAAGCATCGAAAC
>NZ_JBXWRZ010000074.1:0-7448 GCF_059613165.1 Ruegeria sp. BHSB172 | reverse complement strand
TTTCGGGATATTCCGTAGGAGACGGCTGCGACAAGACCCAGAACGCCGACAGCGCCAACCACGACCGAGGAGTCGAACAGCATCCGTTCAGACCCGCCCGGAATTGTCCACAGGCTGGCCAGCCTCTCGCGAAGAGGTGCCAGCACCCCGCGATACGATGCCTGCGCCGTCAGGGTCAGAACCAGCCCTGTCACGATGGCCCTCAAGTTCCCCGAAGCAGACAGTACCAGCAGACGGCTGGCACAGCCTCGCGCCAGGATCATGCCGATGCCAAACATCAACCCGCCGATGATCGCGCCAGAAAGACTGCCTATGCCGGCGATTTGCCGGGCCATGCTGACGTCAAGATGCCCAGTCAGGATCGAAAGCTGGACCAGGGCCAGACCCGTGCAGAATGCGATCAGCCAAATTGCCAGTTTTGGCCCAAGCGTACGCTCGGCCACTTCGACGGTCGCCGCCCGCAGGCAAAACCGGGAATGATAGGCGGCGGCCCCGAACAAAAGCCCCACCAGTGCCCCTGACATCATCAGAAGTGTGGGCTCGCCGAACTGATCAATCAGTTGTTCCATCCGTGTTCACCAGCAGTCCTTGTTGCGTGGCAATATAGGGTGGGACTATTTTAGTCTGCCTTGATTTCGCTCAAGCGCCACAGGGTATAGTTGTCCAGCGCCTCGCGGGCCCGAACGACAGGCAGGCCGCGGGCGATCCAGCCGGGGAATTTTCCATTCCCGAACATCCCTTCGGAAACGTCTACGACATCGGTCACGCCGTTTTTCTCAAGAATGTCAGCCACATAGTTCGAGCGACCGCCGGTCGCACAGATCAGGCCGACGCGTTCCGGTGGAACACGGGACAGAACTTCTTGCAGGCGCTTCGGAAATTCCGGCTCGTGCATTGAAATGGGCAAGGCCCCACGGGCAACGCCCGACTCTTCCCATTCCTGCGGAGAGCGGATGTCCAGCAGAACAAGGCGTCCCGCCTCCACCAGGCCGGCAGCTTCCGGAGCTGACATGTCCTGACCTGCTGCACCAGCTGGCTGAGCAACAGACAACAAGTACAGCAGCAGGCTGGCCAGAAGGGTGCGCGGCACCGGAAAATGTTGTTTCAGCAATCTCTGCAAGTTTTGATTCCCAGAATTCGGTAGATAGGACAAAAGTTCAGGAATGCAGTACCAACGAAGATAACGCCAAAATAGCCCCAGATACCGATGGTGCCCATGGCCGCCAGGATGATCAGTGCAGCCCCCAGAACCAGGCGGGCGAGGCGGTCAAATTGTCCAAGATTGCGAGTCATAGCGGGTCTCCTTCATTTCTGTGCCACCTATGTAGCCGGAAAACCACCGGGTCGTATGTGACTCAATCACGGTCAGGCATGCTCGGCATGCTCTGCGAGGGCAGCGACCTGAAGAACCGTGATCGTCCCGCGGCCAGAATTGATCCAGCCCCGCCTTTCAAAGGACTTCAGTGTTCGCGAGACGACCTCGCGCACAGTTCCCAATTCCTGAGCCAGCTCTTGCTGCGTGACGTGGATGGTCGGTCCTGCACGATTGGCCAGCCAGCGGGCAATGCGTTGGTCGGTCCGGTGAATAAGCAGATCGTCAATAACATCGGTCAATTCCCCCACACGGGCGGCGAAATTGCGGAACACGATCTCTTGGAATTTTGGTTCCGAACTCAGCAGCGAGCGGAACCGCTGGGCGGGAATTGAGACTGCGGTGACATTGCCCTCGGCGTAGCCATAGCCCGAATAGGGACGCCCGGACAAAAGCCCGGTGGTGGTCAGAACGCAGCTATCCCCAGCCTCGACCCTGTACAGGACGACAGTACGACCGGCGGCGTTGGTTTGTTCCACCCGAACCGAGCCAGACAGGATAAACAGAAAGGCCCGGCTCTCGTCGCCGGGCCGGAACAGGCAGGTGCCATCCGGAACGTGGATTCTGTTGCCCTGGGTCAGAAACGGTTCGGCTGGGTGGTCGGTCACTCGAACTCCATCTGCTCATAGACGCGCCCGGCATTCTTCGTGGCTAGTTCCTCGAACGTGTCGAGATGCGCGTAGGGGCTTTGGTCGATGTAGTAGGCATCGGCCAGATCGCCGCCTTCTTCAAGATGCGCGCCGATTTTTTCCCGAAGATAGACCAGATAATCGCGGGTATAGCGCCGCACCTGGTCCATGTTGGTGGGATGTCCGTGACCGGGAATGACATAGGTGGCGCCCAGAGGCTCGAACCCGGTTTCCCAGGTTTCGATCCAGTCCGCCACGATGGTATCCTCAAAGATCGGCAGCATCCGTTCGTGAAAGGCCATGTCACCGGCAATGACCAGACTCTGCTCGGGCAGCCAGACCTGCGTGTCGCCTGGCCCGTGTGCCGGGCCCAGATGCAGCACCTCGATCCGGTAATCGCCCATCTCGACGACGCGTGTGTCCTCGAAGGTTTCGGTGGGCGGCGCGACGAACGTGCCTTCGGCCTTGTCGCGGTTGTACCGTTTCATCTCCTCCAGCAACTGATGGCCGCGCTCTTCGATTTCATGCGCGGCATCCACATGGGCTAGAATCGGAACGCCTTGCTCGGCCCAGTAGGAGTTGCCCAGCATCGCGTGCCCCTGGCCGTTCTCGTCAATCACTAGCTTCACCGGCTGGTCGGTGATGGCCTTGATCTCTTCGTGTAGCGCCTTGGCCAGGACATAGGCCGCGCCGCCATTGATCACCACGACCCCATCGCCGGTGACGATGAAGCTGAGGTTGTTGTTGTGGCCGGAGTTTTCATAGGTCGGCGGAGCTGTCGCACCGATCGCGGACCAGACATTCGGAATGAACTCCACCGGTTTCGAATACAGGGGTGAGGCCGGGTACTGATCCGCGATGTCTTCGCTGGCCAGGGCCGGAGACGCAAGCAGCGCCGCAAACAGGACGATACGCATATTCATGCCTCGACGAACCGATAACCGTCACCGGCCTTTTCGGCGCGGCCGATGCCGCCGCCGGGAAGATGGAAGCCGATCAGGGCCAGGTCCTCGTGCGTCAGGCGGTCGAACAAAACCTGCCGCGTGGCGGCCGCCGTCTCTGCGTCCTGATCCGCACCACTGTGCCACGCGGGCCGGCGGAAGGCGACGTGGTGATTGCCGATGGCATCGCCGACGACCAGTGCGGCCGAGTTGCCCTTCCGGATCTCGAACGCCATGTGTCCGGGTGTATGGCCCGGGGTCGAAACCGCAGCGATTCCGGGCAGGATTTCCTGATCGGCGTCGAAAAGCTGAACGCGGTCTTCGATCGCGGTCATTCTTCTTTTTGCACCGACGGCATGAGCGGTACGGGTCTCGCCGATGGTGTTGACGGTCTCGGGATTCCACCAATAATCCCACTCGGCTCGGCCCATCATGAAGGTTGCATCGGGGAAGACGATCTCGTCGAAATCATCCAACAGCCCCCAGATGTGGTCGGGATGTGCATGAGTGAACACGACATGGGTGACGTCTTCGGGGGTGACACCGGCCGCGTCGAGGCTATCAAGAACGGTGCCGGCAGTCGGAACGAAATCCGGCCCCGCGCCAACGTCGAACAGAACAGTGTTTTCGCCGTCGCGATACAGGGTCAGGTTGCACTCGGGTTCCAGCGTTTCATTGGATATCCCGAAGTCCGCCAGAATCTGACCAAGCTCATCTTTGGGCATGGGTTCAAAAATAAAACTGGCGGGCAGGATCAGATGGCCGTCGCTGACCGTCGTCAGCCTGGCCGAACCCAACGAAATGTCGGCCCGTGCCAAGACCGGCAGCCCGCCTGCAAGCGGAATGGCCGCCATGACCTGCATCATCCTGCGCCGTGAGATATTCATGTCCAACTCCCTAAATGCTCACATCGGAATATGAATGAATATCTCCCGAGGGGCAAGAATTGCCGGATAGAGCCCCAACGCTTTGCGCTTGGCCAGGTGTGCTTTTTGGGAAAGCGGGCTAACGGTGCAAATAGGCCGGGTGGGCGCGGGTATCGGTCTTTGTCGCGCTTTTGGCTGCAGGGCGGGATACAACCTGCGCTGCCAGCCTCAGGTCGTCAGATCACAGGGTGAATGGCACAAGCGACGACGGTCAGAGCGACGCCGCAGCGCGGCTCGCCTGATCGTAGTGACCGGACAGAGCGCGCAGGTTGCGGGCCAACTCGCGCAGATCGTCGCCGGACAGGTCGGTGGCAGGCAGCCCTTCCAGCAGGCATTGTTGGCGCACCTTGCGATAGGCGTCGCATAGCTCCACGCCCTCGGGCGAGGTGCGGTAGAACACCTCTTTGCCGCGCTTTTCCGACGTCAGCAGCCCGGCCTTCAGAAGTTTGCGCAGGGCGTAGTTAACGGTGTGGCTGTCTTCGATGTTCAGAAGAAAGCAGATGTCGGTCAGGCGTTTGTCGCGGCCGCGGTGGTTGACGTTGTGCAGGATCAGAATGTCGAGCGGTCCCAGATCGGCCTGCCCGGCTGCGGCCATGCAGCGGGTCATCCAGCGTGAGAACGCGTTGTAGACGATGATCAGGCCGAATTCGAGTTCGGACAGTTCCCAGCCTTCGCCCTCGGCCAGGTGGCGAGAGGAAACGATGCGGCGCGTGTCGGGGGAAGAATTGGTCATGTTGCGGCCCTTTGATCTGCAAAACGCTGAGAAATTATCAGTGTTTTGGCATGGAGTGCGTGCGTTTTCAACGTCCTGACCTTTGGAACCCGCAGCGTTTCGGCCAAAACAATAACAAAACGTTGACAAATCGCTGACGTTGAGTCAGCTTCTGCGCCAGTACTCAAGCAGGGAGAGCCAAAATGAAACTGATGCAGATTGCCGGTGGCGCGGTGGCCGCGCTGGCCGGGTTGGCCATGCAGGTGCAGGCCGAGACCTGGGACATGCCGACCCCCTATCCGGACGCCACCTTCCACACGGTGAACATCCACGAATTCGCCAAGGACGTCGCCGCGGCCACAGACGGTGCCGTTGAAATCAAGGTCCATTCCGCCGGGTCTCTGTTCAAGCACCCCGAGATCAGCAAGGCCGTACGCAGCGGTCAGGTTCCGATCGGAGAGTTTTTCCTGTCGCTGCTGGCCAATGACAACCCAGCTTTCGGTGCGGACTCGCTTCCGTTCCTGGCCACCAACTATGACCACGCCCAAAAGCTCTGGGCGGCTCAGAAGGACGTGATCAGCGGTCTGCTGGATGAACAGGGCATGATGGTACTGTACGCCGTGCCGTGGCCGCCGCAGGGTCTGTACACCACCAAGGAAATCAACAGCGTGGATGACTTGGCGGGCCTGAAGTTCCGCACCTACAACGCCACGCTGGAAGAATTCGCCAACTTGGCGGGCGCCGCACCCACGCAGGTCGAGGTGCCGGACATTCCGCAGGCCTTCAGCACCGGCCGGGTCGAAGCGATGATTACCTCGCCCTCGACCGGGGTGAACTCTAAGGCGTGGGACTTTTTGACCCACTACACCGACATCCAGGCCTGGATTCCCAAGAACGTGGTCGTGGTGAACAAGCGCGCCTTCCGCCGTCTGGATGAAGCGACCCAGGCCGCCGTGTTGGAGGCGGCGGCCGCCGCCGAAGCCCGCGGCTGGGAGATGAGTCAGGCCGAGACCGCCAAGCAGACCGCGGTCCTGCAGGAAAACGGCATCACCGTGGTGCAGCCATCCGAAGAGTTGATGGCCGGCTTGCGCGCGATCGGCGCGCAGATGCTCGAGAACTGGACCGCTGAGGCCGGCGAAGAAGGCGCCGCGTTGCTGCAGGCCTATCAGCAGTAAACGATCCGACCTGGCCGGGTGCCAAACGTCCGGCCGGGTTCGACAACAAGGGGAGGGGATGGCGATGCTGCGGCGCAGTCTTGATTTCATCTATCGTGCAGCCGGCGGATTGGCGGCGCTGTTCATTCTGGCCATCGTCTTGCTGGTCTTTGCGCAGGTCGGGCTGAATCTGGCCGACAAGATCTGGGCCGCGCTGACCGGGCAGGGCGTGGGCCTGACCATCCCCTCCTATGCCGATTTCACCGGGTTCTTTCTGGCCGCATCCAGCTTTCTGGCGCTGGCCTATGCGCTGCGCGCCGGCGGGCATATCCGGGTCACGCTGCTGATCGGACGGATGCCCAAGGGACCGCGCCGTCTGACCGAGATCTGCGTGGTGACAATTGCCCTGGCCATGAGCGCCTATGCCACCTGGTATCTGGGCCTGCTGGTTCTGGAGTCGCTGGAATATGGCGACCGCAGCCCTGGCATGGTCTCGGTGCCGTTGTGGATCGTGCAGATGCCGGTCCTGCTGGGGCTGGCCATTCTGACTCTTGCCCTGGTCGACGAGCTGGTCGGCCTGCTGGCGGGCCGCGCGCCCAGCTGGGACGGCAAGGGCGAAAACCTTCTGAACGAATAGGGCCAGCAGATGTCGATTGCCACGCTTTCCATTATTCTTCTTGTTCTGCTGTTCGCTTTTCTGGGGGCGGGCCTGTGGGTGGCGTTTTCGCTGCTGGGGGTCGGGATTGCGGCGATGGCGCTGTTTTCCGATGCGCCGCTGGGGCTGGTCATGGCGACCACCTTATGGGGGCACAGCAATTCCTGGGCGTTGGCGGCGCTGCCGCTGTTCATCTGGATGGGCGAGATCCTGTTCCGCTCGCGCCTGTCCGAGGACATGTTCACGGGCTTGTCGCCCTGGATGAACCGGCTGCCGGGGCAGTTATTGCATGTGAACGTCTTTGCCTGCGGGATCTTTGCGGCGGTGTCCGGGTCGTCCGCGGCCACGGCGGCCACGATCGGAAAGCTGTCGATTCCAGAGCTTTCGCGCCGCGGCTATCCCGAGAAGATGATCATCGGCACGCTGGCCGGGTCGGCTACGCTGGGCCTGCTGATCCCGCCGTCGATCATCCTGATCGTCTATGGCGTGGCAACCGAGCAGTCCATCGCCCGCCTGTTCGTGGCCGGAGTTCTGCCGGGACTGCTTCTCGTGGGGCTGTTCGTGGGTTATGTGGCGATCTGGGCACTGATCAACCGCGCCAACCTACCCACCGAGGACATCCGCGCAAGTTTCGGGGAAAAGCTGCGACGTTCTCGCCGGTTGGTGCCGGTGATCCTGCTGATCGTCGGTGTGATCGGCTCGATCTATGCCGGGATCGCTTCGCCCACCGATGCGGCCGCTGTGGGCGTGGTGCTGGCGCTGCTGCTGTCCTGGCGCGAGGGCACGTTGACCCGCGCCAGCTTTGTCGACGGGCTGATGGGGGCCACGGTGACCTCGTGCATGATCGCCTTCATCCTTGCCGGGGCCTCGTTCCTGACCGTGGCGATGGGCTTTACCGGCATTCCGCGCGTGCTGGCGGAATGGATCGGATCGCTGGGCCTGTCCACCTTCACGCTGCTGGCGGCGCTGACCGTGTTCTTCGTGATCATGGGGTGTTTTCTGGACGGGATCTCGGTCGTGGTGCTGACGGCTTCAGTCATCATGCCGATGGTGATGCAG
>NZ_JBXWRZ010000073.1:0-7963 GCF_059613165.1 Ruegeria sp. BHSB172 | reverse complement strand
CAGCTCCTCGATGATGTCGACATGGAAGGAAATCGAGCCTCCGGCGCCCAACATTACGTCCTCGGGGCGGATGCCCAGAGTGACCGGGCCAGACCCTTCGGCCGCGCCCAGCACCGTCTCACCGTTGATCATTACATTGCCACCGTCCAGCCGGGCCTGGATCAGGTTCATCGGCGGCGCGCCCATGAAGCTGGCCACGAAGGTCGAGGCCGGGCGGTGGTAGATCTCGGACGGGGTACCGATCTGTTCGATCCGGCCCGCGTTCATCACGATGATCCGATCAGCCATGGTCATCGCCTCGACCTGGTCATGGGTCACATAGATCGAGGTCACGCCCAGACGCCGCTGCAGCGCCTTGATCTCGATCCGCATCTGGTTGCGCAGCTTGGCGTCCAAATTCGACAGCGGCTCGTCGAACAGGAACAGCGCCGGGTCGCGGACGATGGCCCGGCCCATGGCGACCCGCTGGCGCTGACCGCCCGACAGCTGAGAGGGCTTGCGGTCGAGATACTCGTCCAGGTTCAGCATGGCGGCGGCCTCGGCCACCTTCTGCTCGATCACGTCCTTGGGCGTTTTGCGGTTTTTCAGACCATAGGCGATGTTCTTGCGTACCGTCATGTGCGGGTACAGAGCATAGTTCTGGAACACCATGGCGATGTCGCGATCGGCCGGATCGACGTCATTCATGACGCGGCCATTGATCGTCAGTTCGCCTTCGGTGATCTCTTCCAGCCCGGCCACCATGCGCAGCAGGGTGGACTTGCCGCAGCCGGACGGGCCGACAAGAACCACGAACTCGCCATCACCGATGTCGAAACTGGACGGGGTCAGCGCCTCGGCGCCGTTGGGATAGATTTTTCGGATGTTCTTCAGGGATACCTGAGCCATTTGCTTTCCTGCCTTACTTGTCGGATTCCGTCAGGCCCTTGACGAACCAGCTTTGGAAGAAGATGACGACCATGACCGGGGGGATGATGGCGATGATCGCCAGCAGGTTGGCCCGGCCGTATTCGGGAATGCGGTTGCCCTCCAGCACCTGCGTGATCTGCTTGATCCCGCGCACCAGGGTGAACATGTCCTCTTCGGTGGTGATCATGGTGGGCCACAGATACTGGTTCCAGCCATAGACAAACATGATGATGAACATCGCCGCGATCATCGTACGCGACAGCGGCACCAGGATGTCGATGAAGAATTTCACAGGACCGGCGCCGTCGATGCGCGCGGCCTCGACCAGTTCTTCGGGGACTGAGCGGAAGAATTGCCGGAAAAAGAACGTGGCCGTGGCCGAGGCGATCAGCGGAATGATAAGGCCCTGATAGGTGTTAAGCATCCCCAGCTTCTGCACCACCTCGTACGAGGGCAGAATGCGCACTTCGAGCGGCAACAGCAGCGTGGTGAAGATCACCCAGAAGGCCAGCGTGGCAAACCGCATCCGGAAATAGACGATCGCATAGGCGGCCATCATCCCGATGAGGATCTTGCCCAGGGCAAAGCCGATGCCCAGGATGAACGAGTTCTTGAGCATGTTCAGGCCGGTATTCTGCCCCGAGAAGCCCGAGGCCTGGAACATAGCCTTGTCGAAATTTTCGGGCAGCTGATCGCCGATCGTCAGGCTGGGGCCGGTCTTGATCACCTCGACATCCGGAACGGTGGTCATTTGCAGGACCATCAGCAGCGGCAGCATCATGAACAGCGAGCCCACGATCAGAACCGCGTGATCGCCGATGGCGCCCCACCGGATGCGGCGCTTGCGTGGCGGCGTTTGCGAGGCGGCGTAGTCGATCACACCTGCATTTGCTTCGGTCATCGTCTGCCCTCCTCAGGTATAGTGAATGCGGCGTTCGACCAGCCGGAACTGGAACACCGTCAGCGCCAGGACCAGTACCATCAGAACCACCGACTGCGCCGAGCTGCCGCCCAGGTCATTGCCGCGGAAGCCGTCCACATAGACCTTGTAGACCAGCGTCATCGGGTTGTTCCCCGGCTCGCCCTTGACCATGGTGTCGATCACGCCGAACGTGTCGAACAGCGAATAGGTGATGTTCGTGATCAGCAGGAAAAACCCGGTCGGCGCCAGCAGCGGGAAGGTCACGTCCCAGAACCGTCCAGAGGCCGAGCGGTTGTCGATCAACGCCGCCTCGCGCACCGATTTTGGGATCGATTGCAGCCCGGACAGGAAAAAGATGAAATTCACCGGCACCTGCTTCCAGACCGACACGATCACCATCGCGGTGGCGGTGTCATTGAAATTGACGCCCAGTTTGAAATCCCATCCGATCGAACGCGCCAGTTCGGTCAACGGTCCCCAGCTTTGGTGGAACATGATCAGACCGATGAAGCCCGCCACCGGCGGCGCCACGGCATAGACCCACATCAACAGCGTGCGATAGGTCTTGGCCCCGCGCAGAACGTTGTCGGCCTTGACCGCCAGCAACAGCGCGATGGACAGCGACAGAAAGGTGACCAGAACGGTGAAGATCACCGTGAACCAGGCGATGCTGAGGTATTCGCCGTTGCCTGCAAGGTCCCTGTAATTGTCCAGCCCGACAAAGGTCGATCCGAATCCGAACGGATCCTGCAGGAAGAATGACGACTGAACCGCATGCGCGGCGGGCCAATAGAAAAAGACCGAAATGATCACAAGCTGCGGCATCAGCAGCAGGATCGGCAGCCAGCGGGCGGTAAAACCAGCGCGTTTCATGAATTCTCCGTATAACGGAGGGCGGCCGCAGGACCTGCGGCCGCCCGTTTTGCGTCAGTGGGTCAGTTCTGGGTTTTCGCGAACCGATCCAACAGGGCGTTGGCTTCGGTTTCGATGTTGTTGAACGCGTCCTCGACCGAGGTCTCGCCGGTCAGGATGCGGCCGTATTCACGGTTCATCACGTCGCGGATCTGGACGTAGAAACCCATACGGTAACCCTTGGTATGCTCACCGGCCGGCAACGACAGCTGCTTGATGCCAACCTCGGCCGCGGGGGCGCGGTCATAGTGGCCATCGGCCTTGGCCATTTCATAGGCGGCGGTGGTGATCGGAACGTAGCCTGTCTCACGGTGCCACATGTACTGGGTTTCCGGCTTGGTCAGGAACTCGAAGAACGCGGCCGTAGCCTTGTTTTCCTCTTCGCTCTTGCCGGCCATCGCGAATAGGGCCGCGCCACCGATGAAGGTCTGCTTGGGCTCTTTCGTCACGGCTTCCCAATAGGGCAGGAAGGTGGCTGAAAACTCGAACGGCAGGTCCTTTTTGGACAGGCCGCCGAACGAACCGGACGACCCCAGCCAAATGGCAACCTTGCCTTCTTCAAACGGGGTCTGGTTGTCGCTCCAGCCGGTGCCGTACCATTCGAAGAACCCGTTGTCTTTCCAGTCTTTGACGGCGCTGAAATGTGCCTTGATCGCGTCGTTGTTGACAAGAATATTGGTGCCGTCAGCGCCTTCATAGCCGTTGTCGTTGGTGGCGAACGGCAGGTCGTGACGCGAATGGAAGTTCTCGGTGAAGATCCACGGCAGGTGTGATTGAGACAGACCGATATAACCGGCCTCTTTCAGCGCGGGCGCGGTGACGGTCTGGAACTCTTCCCAGGTTTTCGGCGGGGTCACGCCAGCTTTTTCCAACGCATCCACGTTGTAATACATGATGGGCGAGGACGAGTTGAACGGCATGCCGATCATCTTGCCGTCGCTGTCGGCATAGAAATAGCGCACGCCCGAGATATAGTCTTCGATGTCGAACGCAACGCCGTTCTGTTCCAACAGGTCCTGAACCGGAACGGTTGCACCCTTGGCACCGATCACGGTGGCGGCGCCGGCGTCGAATACCTGCAGGATGTTGGGCTGTTCACCCGCGCGGAAGGCGGCGATGCCTGCGGTCAGGGTTTCCTCGTAGGTGCCCTTGAAGACCGGAGTGATCTTGTAGTCGTCCTGCGAAGCGTTGAAGTCCTCGGCAATCTGGTTGACGGTATCGCCCAGTGCGCCGCCCATGGCGTGCCACCAGGTGATTTCAACCTCGGCCATGGCGGCGCTGGCCACCATCGCGATCGCTGCGGCCGACGCGCCCAACTTGAATTTCTGCATGTGAATCCTCCGGTTCGTGTTTGGCCCTTTCGGGCGGGCAAAGCCCATGAAGCTGTGCGGGCGCAAGGCCCCGAGAACGCGTGCACATTGTTCAAAATTTTTTTCTGGCCAATATGCACACGTGTTCACTAACTTCTAAGCATGACATTTTGGTGAAAGAATCGATTCAATTCAACAAATTCCTGCACCTTGCATCTGGTGCCGATCAGACATGACCGACACATCGAAAAAACCACCCTCGCGCCCCCGTCGGGTCACCGCGAAGACCGTTGCCGATCTGGCCGGGGTTTCGCGTTCGGCGGTGTCGCGCGCCTTCACGCCAGGCGCCTATGTTGATTCGGAGAAACGCAGGCGCATCCTGCAGATCGCCGCCGAAACCGGGTATCAACCCAACGCCTTGGCGGCGGGGCTGAAGGGCGGCCAGTCGAACCTGGTCGCGGTCTTTGTCGGCGACATGCGCAGCCCCTACGACGCCGCCTTCGTCGGACAACTGACGCGGCGGTTGATTGGCATGCGGAAATGGCCGATCTTGGTCGATCAGGCGAACGGCCAACCCGAAGCCGCCTTGGACGACCTTCTGCGGTTTCCCTTGGATGCGCTGATCCTGCGCGGCGGCAGCATGTCGCAGCAGATCGTCGAACGCTGTGCCCGGTTTAACGTGTCCACGATTTCGTCGGGACGACCGGTCGAGGGGCCGGGTATCGACACCGTGTGCTGCCGTAATGCCGATGGCCTGCGCCGGTTGACCGAGTTGCTGATTCAGCGTGGCTATCGAAGGTTCGGATTTCTCAATGGTCCGAGCGAGTTCTACTCGTCATCACGGCGGCGCGCCGGGGTGTTGCAGGCTCTGACCAAGGCCGGGCTGCCGCTGGTGGCCGAAGCCGGGGGCGACTATACGGTGCAGGGCGGGCACTCGGCCGCGGTTGAGCTTCTGAACCAGCACCGCATCGATGCGTTGATCTGTGCCAATGACGCAATGGCGATCGGCGCGCTGGCGGCGGCGCAGGCATTGTCGCTGGACGTGCCCGGCGACCTTGCCGTCACGGGATTCGACGATATCGACATGGCCGGTTGGCCGATCTTCGACCTGACGACGGTGCGCAACCCAATCGACGAAGCTGTCGATGCGATCATCCACCTTCTGGATCTGCGCCAGGCCGAGCCGAAGAAGGCCCCGGACCGCATCGACATCGATCCGGTCGTGATCGAGCGCGGCACGCATTGAGCAGCGGCGCACAGCTCGGCCTTCTAGGGTCAGGCCGGACCGCCGGCGAATTGCCTGAGCTCCACACCGCTCTTCTGCAGGGCCTGGCGCACCTGGGCTGCGATCTTCACGGCCGTCGGCGTGTCTCCGTGCAGGCAGATCGTGTCGATGCGGGTGGTAATATGCTTGCCGCTTTCAGTGATGATTGCCCCGGCCTTGACCATCTCGACCATGCGCGCGGCGGCACGGTCGGGGTCATGGATCACCGCGCCGGGCAGGCTGCGGTCGACCAGCGTGGCATCATCGTTGTAGGCACGATCGGCAAAGATCTCGCAGGCTACGGTGCAGCCCAGGTCGCGCGCGGCGCGTTGCTGGGCGGTTCCGGCCAGAACCATGATGATCAGATCCGGAGCCACCGACAGCGCCGCCTCGTAACAGGCCCGCGCCATCGCCTGATCTTCGGACGCCATGTTGGCCAGCGCGCCGTGCAACTTCAGATGACGCACCTGCCCGCCGGCCGCACGCGCCATCGCCTGCGCCGCGCCGACCTGATAGCGGATCAGGTTCTGCAGCGACGGCAGGGGATAGTGCATCCGCTGACGCCCGAAGCCGTGCAGATCGGCAAACCCGGGATGCGCGCCGATGCCCACGCCGTTCTCCACCGCCTGCGCCATCGTCGCGGCCATTACGTCCCAGTCGCCCGCATGAAACCCGCAGGCCACGTTGGCCGACGTCACGATCTTCAGCAGCGCCGCGTCATCGCCCATTTTCCAGGGGCCAAAGCTTTCGCCCATATCCGCGTTCAGATCGACTTGTTGTGCCATGGCACAGGCTCCTTATCTACAAAACGTCCTCTTCGCGGGCGATGGCGCCGCTGATCAGTTGATAGGATAGCAGGTCGGACATACTGCGCGGATCGCGGATCAGCGGGCGCAGCGCCCGAGGTAGCGCGACCCTGACCTGGGCGGCGGCCCGCTCGGCGGCCACCGCTTCGTCCAGCGACACGAAGCGGAACCGCAGATCGGCCCCGGCCGGGGCCTGCGCCACCTTGGGCAGGTCGCAGGGCAGAACGGTGCCGATGCGGGGATAGCCGCCGGTGGTCTGGCACTCGGCCAACAGCACGAAGGGCGTGCCGTCGCCGGTGACCTGGATGTCACCCGGCACGATGGTTTCCGACAGCACGCTGCGCCCGCCCGAGACATGAAAGCCCGGCCCGTCGCTTTCCAGCCGCACGCCCATGCGATTGGCGCGCGCGTCCCGACGGAACGCGGTGGCTTGCAACCGCTCCAGAACGTCTGGGGCGAACAGGTCGGTCTGGAAACTGGCCACGATACGGATTTCTCCGCCCGAGAACCGGTCCTCGGGGTCGAAGGTCATGCCGGTTGCACCGCCCGAATCCGCGCCGATCGCCAGCCGGTCCCCCGCCTTCAGCAGGGCACCGATCCCCGCCGTCAGATGGGCCGAACAGGCGCCCAAAAGCGGGTCGCCCTTCACCCCGCCGCCGATGCTGAGATAACCATAGCTGCCGGCGACGGCGGGCCCGATGCTTAGCCGGGCGCCCGCAGGTAGAAGGTGCGAGGCGTTCCAGACTGCGGTCGCGCCATCGATCTGCGCCCGCATCCGCGCGCCAGTCAGGGCGATGCGTAGATCCTGATCGGCCTGAAATTCTCCGCCCATGCCAGCCATTTCCACGGCGGCAAGACTGTCGGCCTGTCCCAGCAACGCTGCGCCCTCGGCCAATGCAAGCCGGTCCACCGCACCCCCACGCGACAGGCCCATGTCCAGATATCCGGGCCGCCCCAGGTCCTGCACCGTTAGGCCGGGCCCGACACGCAGTATGGTCAGATGCGCGCTCATGCCAGCGCCTCGCAAGTGGCGCCGCCGCGCGGATCGCTGCGCATCCGCGCCAGCGTTTCCGGGTCGGTGGGGGTGAACTGTACTTCATCCCCGGGGCGCAAAAGGAAAGGTTCGGGCACATCGGGCTGGAACAGACGGATGGCGGTCTGGCCCACATGCTGCCATCCGGTCGGCGTGGTGACAGAGAACAGCACAAGCTGCCGCAGCGCCACCACCAGAGCGCCCTCGGGCACGCGCGGGGTCAATTCCTTTTGCCGGGGGATGTCCCAGGCGGGCGGCAATTCACCTAGATAAGGCTGACCCGGGGCAAAGCCGATGGTCTGCACCCGCACCCGCGCTTCGGAAAGCGACCGGATCGCCTCGGCCTCGGACAGGCCCGCCGCCTGCGCCGCCTGCCCCAGCCGCGGCGCCAGATCCGTGCCGAAGACGGTGGGTACCCGCCAGAACCTGCGCCCGCCGGGCAGGTCGGCCGCGTACCAGTCGCGCTGGTCCAGCAGCGCCTGCACCTGCTGGTGCAACGCGGCATGCGACAAGTGCAGCGGATCGAACCGGACGAAGGCCGACACCAGCGAGGACGAGGTTTCCTCGACCCCCGCCCAGCTTTCCGCCTCGAGCGCGGCGCGAAAGGCCAGGGCAGCGCGGTTGGCCGGTTCGCTCAGCGCGGCTGCAAAGCTGATCAGCAGCCCGTCCACCCCGGCGGTTCGTATGATCGGAAAATCCTGCATCGCCCCCGTCACATCTGGTTCGGCAGATAGGTCACGATGCCGGGGAAAACCACGATGATCACCAGCGCCACGATCATCAGGAAGAAGAACGGTAGCGCCGCAT
>NZ_JBXWRZ010000072.1:0-9322 GCF_059613165.1 Ruegeria sp. BHSB172 | reverse complement strand
GATGCTGGAGTTCAGCCACGACCCAATTCTGGTGGTGATGTCCTGCGCGATGGCAATTGTCGCGGGGTTCACGGGCTTGTCGCTGACTCGAAACATGGCGGCCAAATCGACATCGCAACGCAAGATCGCGATTTCTCTTGCTTCCGTCGCGCTCGGTGGAGGCATCTGGTCGATGCATTTCGTGGCCATGCTCGGTCTGCAAATGCCGATCCCCTATTACTATGATGCGGCCATAACGCTCGCCTCGGCGCTGATTGCCATATTGATCGTCGGCTGTGCACTGATTTTGCTGCATTTCACGGAACGTACGACGCCAATGATATTGGCAGCTGGCGGAATTGTTGGGCTGGGCGTCTTGGTGATGCACTATGTCGGGATGGCCGGGCTGCAACTGTGCAAAGCGGTATACACAGTTCCCGGTGTCGCGTTGTCCTCTGCCATGGCGATTGCCTTGTGCATGCTCGCGGTCTGGGTGGCCTATCAACGACGCACCAATTTGCACATCTTTCTTGCTACCGTTTGTTTTGGGCTGGCGGTCAGTTCCGTGCACTTCCTAGCCATGGCAGGAACAAATTTTGTTGCGGTACCCGTTCCTGGAGATTTTGGCCCGGGTATGAGCAACGAAACGTTGGCCATTGGCGTAGTATTGTCAGGCTTCGTGATTTTTGGTGCCTTTCTTTGGGTGAGCACGACCTATCTAGACGGGCCCGCGCAGCAATCCGAGGCAGCAAATGAAACGACGCAGGAAGCCATGCTGCCGCCCGAGGCGACTTTGCAAATTCCCTGCGAAAGGGAGGGAGCGAAAATCTACGTCGCACCTCAGGATGTCGCATTCGTCCGGGCAGACGGTCATTACACACAGGTCTACACGTGCAAGGATCGCCTGTTCTGCGTCTGGCCGATCACAGAGGCAACAAAGCGCCTTCTGAATGCCGGGTTTGTGCAGACGCACCGCAGCTATCTGGTAAACCCCGAAAAGGTTGCCCGGTTTGAACGCACCAAAGACAAGGGTCGCTGTACCTTCAACGAACCGGAACTCCCGCCCGTCCCGGTCAGCCGGTCCAAGCTGAAGGATATTCAGTCGATCCTCTCGGGTGAACTGGGCGCAACTGGTGCAGCTTAAGGCGCATTTCGTGCAAAAACTGCGAAAATCAGTGGTTTTCTAAAGCCTGCGTATACCGATGGATGCAGGCTTCGCTCCAGCCAGAATATCAAGCAGGGAGGAGCGAGATGATTCCAGCGGCGTTTGAGTATTACCGCCCGAAAGATTTGGATGGGGTAATTGCTCTTCTGGAAGAACACGGGGATGACGCACGCGTCATGGCGGGCGGACACAGCCTGATCCCGATGATGAAACTTCGGATGGCGGACGTGCCCCATCTGATCGATCTGCAAGACGTTGCCGGATTGGGTGGAATCACGGTCGGAACAGACACCATCACCATCGGCGCGATGGTGACCCAAGCCGAAATCATCGACCATACAGATCTTGCAAGCGCAGCACCCATCTTGCGCGAGGCGGCGTTGCAGATCGCAGACCCGCAAGTCCGTTATATGGGCACGGTCGGTGGCAATGTTGCCAACGGCGATCCCGGCAATGATATGCCCGGCCTAATGCAATGCCTCGATGCACAATTCACTTTGGTCGGTGCCGATGGCGAACGCACCGTTGCGGCCCGTGAATTCTATGAGGCTGCCTACATGACCGCTCGGGAAGACGAAGAGGTGCTGACCAGCATTTCGATCCCGGTGCCGCAAGGCGGATATGCCTACGAAAAGCAAAAACGGAAAATCGGTGACTACGCGACCGCCGCTGCGGCCGTGCAGATCGTGAAATCGGGCGGCACATGTGCGTCCGCTGCGATTGCGATGACGAACCTGAGCGACACACCGATCTATTCCGCGGCCGCCGCAGAGGCGCTGGTCGGCACATCCGTGGACGCGGACGCCATCAAGGCCGCCGTCGCCGCCATGATGGAAGACATCGATCCGGCCGAAGACAACCGCGGTCCCGTGGCTTTCAAGAAACATGTGGCCGGCGTCATCCTGACCCGTGCCATCGAACGCGCCTGGTCGCGGGCCTGAGGGGGGAACCAGAATGTCAAAGAAAATGCACATCACACTCACGGTCAACGGCAAGGAAGAGGAGTTTCTGGCCGAGCCGCGTGAACTGCTGATTTACACCTTGCGCGAACGCCTGGGGATCACAGGCCCGCATATTGGATGCGAAACCTCGCATTGCGGTGCATGCACAGTGACCATTGACGGTAAATCGGTGAAATCCTGCACAATGTTCGTGGCCCAGGCCGACGGCAAGGATGTTACCACCATCGAAGGCATCGGCACACCAGACAGCCTGCATCCACTGCAGGAGGCCTTCAAGGAACATCACGGTCTGCAGTGCGGATACTGCACCCCGGGCATGATCACACGCGCCACCAAACTTCTGGAAGAAAACCCGAACCCGACCGAAGAGGAAATTCGGTTCGGCATGGCCGGCAATCTCTGCCGCTGCACAGGGTATCAGAACATTGTCAAATCCATCCAAGCCGCCTCGGCCGTGATGAATGCAGCCAAGGAGGCCGCAGAATGAAGGACGAAGTAGAAACCCGCGAAGACCGCGTCGCCAATCTCAAAGGGATGGGCTGCTCGCGCAAGCGCGTCGAGGATGCACGCTTTACGCAGGGCAAAGGCAACTATGTCGACGACATCAAGCTGGACGGCATGCTGTTCGGCGATTTTGTACGTTCACCGTTCGCACATGCGCGCGTGAAATCGATTAACACTGAAGAAGCCCTCAAGGTTAAGGGCGTTCTGGCGGTTCTGACCGCTGCTGATCTCGAGCCACTGGGCCTGCATTGGATGCCGACGCTGGCTGGTGACAAACAAATGGTGCTGGCCGACGGCAAGGTTCTGTACCAGGGCCAGGAAGTGGCCTTTGTCGTAGCCGAAGACCGCTATGCCGCAGCCGACGGCATCGAAGCAGTTGAGGTCGAATACGAAGAGCTGCCCGTTATTGTCGATCCGTTCGAGTCGCTGAAAACCGATGTGGTTCTGCGCGAAGACCTCGACCCGACGGCAGATGGCGCGCACGGTCCCCGTAAGCATCCCAACCATATCTTCACATGGGAAGCCGGGCAGAAAGAAGCGACCGAGCAGGTCATCGGCGAAGCAGACGTCGTGGCCGAAGAGATGGTGTACTATCACCGGACACACCCGTGTCCGCTTGAAACCTGCGGCTGTGTGGCCTCCATGGACAAGGTCAATGGCAAGCTGACGCTGTGGGGGACCTTCCAAGCACCGCACGCCATCCGGACCGTGGTCAGCCTGATTTCCGGCATTGAAGAGCACAACATCCGTGTCATCTCGCCCGACATTGGCGGCGGTTTTGGCAACAAGGTGGGTGCTTATCCGGGCTATGTCTGCTCGGTCGTGGCCTCAATCGTGACCGGCAAGCCGGTCAAGTGGATCGAAGACCGAATGGACAACCTGATGACCACTGCTTTTGCCCGGGATTACTGGATGCACGGCAAGATCTCGGCCACCAAAGAGGGCAAGATCACCGGTCTGTGGTGCCACACCACGGCGGACCACGGTGGGTTTGACGCCTGCGCGGACCCCACCAAGTTCCCCGCCGGGTTCATGAACATCTGCACCGGGTCCTACGACATCCCGACAGCCTACCTGGCGGTTGACGGTGTCTATACCAACAAGGCACCGGGCGGTGTGGCCTATCGTTGCTCGTTCCGGGTGACCGAGGCGGCCTATTTCATTGAGCGGATGATCGAAGTTCTGGCGATTGAGTTGAACATGGACGCGGCCGAGTTGCGGCGGATCAACTTTATCAAGGCCGATCAGTTCCCCTATCAGTCTGCGCTGGGATGGGAATACGACTCGGGCGATTATCACACCGCCTGGGACAAAGCGCTGGCTGCAGTTGGGTACGAGGATCTGCGTGCCGAACAGGCACAGCGGGTCGAGGACTTCAAGGCCGGAAAAACCCGCAAGCTGTTGGGCATTGGCCTGACACACTTCACGGAAATCGTCGGCGCCGGTCCGGTCAAGAACTGCGATATTTTGGGTCTTGGAATGTTCGACAGTTGTGAAATCCGGATCCACCCGACGGGCTCTGCCATCGCACGGTTGGGCACCATCTCACAAGGTCAGGGGCATGCCACCACTTTCGCCCAAATTCTGGCCAGCGAGATTGGACTTCCTGCCGACAGCATCACGGTCGAAGAAGGCGACACAGACACCGCACCATATGGTTTGGGGACCTATGGGTCTCGGTCGACGCCTGTGGCTGGTGCGGCAACCGCGATGGCGGGCCGAAAAATCCGGGCCAAGGCCCAGATGATCGCAGCCTATCTGCTGGAAGTTCACGACGATGACGTGGAATTCGACGTGGATCGGTTCGTTGTCAAAGGCGCGCCTGAGCGGTTCAAGACGATGAAAGAAATCGCCTTTGCCGCCTACAATCAGGCGATCCCGGGGATCGAGCCGGGTCTGGAGGCGGTCAGCTATTACGACCCGCCCAACATGACCTATCCGTTCGGTGCCTATATCTGCGTGATGGAAATCGACGTCGATACAGGCGAGCACGAGATCCGGCAGTTCTATGCGCTGGACGATTGCGGGACACGGATCAACCCGATGATCATCGAAGGCCAGGTCCATGGCGGCCTGACCGAGGCGCTGGCCATCGCGATGGGTCAGGAAATCGCCTATGATGACATGGGCAATGTGAAAACCGGAACGCTGATGGACTTCTTCCTGCCCACTGCATGGGAGACGCCACACTACACCACCGACCACACCGTCACCCCCAGCCCGCATCACCCGATCGGCGCCAAGGGTGTGGGCGAAAGCCCCAATGTGGGCGGCGTGCCGGCGTTTTCGAACGCGGTGCATGATGCCTTCCGGGCCTTTGGTCTGCGTCAGAGTCATATGCCCCACGATCACTGGCGGATCTGGAAGACCGCCAATGATCTGGGCCTGCACGGCTAACAAGAGGGAGGAGGTGCGTGGTCACGCGCACCTCCACATCCAACTATGACTTGGACCGATTTACAGGGTGCCCTTGCAGGTGAAGGCTATGTCGCTTCCGACGATCTGGCCGTTGCGCTGCATCTAGCACTGACACTGGGCCGTCCGCTTCTTCTGGAAGGCGCGGCGGGCGTTGGCAAAACTGAGGTTGCGCGCACTCTGGCTGCGTCTCGCGACACCCGCCTGATCCGGCTACAATGCTATGAAGGCTTGGACGCAGCGCAGGCGATCTATGAATGGAATTACCAGCGCCAGTTGCTGAGCATCCGCGCGGCTGCCGAAGATGGCCAAACCGGCAAAGACGTCGAAGCGCGCATCTTTTCCCGCGACTTTCTGTTGGAACGCCCGCTGCTGGCGGCGCTGACCCAGGATGTTGCGCCGGTTCTGCTGATCGACGAGATCGACCGGGCCGACGAAGAATTCGAAGCCTACCTTCTGGAAATTCTGGCAGACTATCAGGTCTCGATCCCCGAGTTGGGAACCGTTACGGCCACGACACGGCCTATTGTGATCCTGACGTCCAACGGAACGCGCGATCTGTCTGATGCGTTGCGTCGTCGGTGCCTCTATACCCATGTGGATTATCCCGATCGCGCCACGGAGCTGGCGATTTTGAAGGCCCGCTGCCCCGACATCGAAGCGCATCTGGCCAACCAGATCGTGGGCTTTGTGCAATCCCTGCGCAAGGAAGAGCTGGAAAAGACCCCGGGCATCGCAGAAACACTGGATTTTGCCGCGGCACTTATGGGGCTTGGCCTTGCCGATCTGACGGCGGACCCGGCGATTTTGCAATCGACGCTGACCACGCTTCTGAAAACCCAGAGCGATCAGGCCAACATCACTACTGAAGTGGCCCAGCGCATCGCGGGACGCGCGGCGTGAGCCGGGTCACCAAATTCGCCGGGCGCGATCCTGGGCCGGCAGCACGCGTCGCCGGGTTCATGGCGCATCTGCGCGAAAACGGACTGCGCCTAGGCGTGGCCGAAACGGATACGGCGCTTGCCGCGCTGAACGAAGTCGAAGCCGCCTGTCCAGAAAACGCGCGGCGGGCTCTAAAAGCGGTCTGTACCGGGTGCAAAATCGACGTTGACGCGTTTGACGCGCTTTTCGACAGCTATTGGATGGATGCCGGACGCGTCCGGACAAAGGTCATGCCAACCCTCTCGGCCCCCAGCGGTGAGGGCGTGCATTCGTCCAGAGATGCACAGGGCGAGGACACCGGCAGCGCCGGATCCTCGACCGCGCCGGACTCCAGCGATGGCGAGGGCGAAGCGGAAAGCGACGGCGAAGGCAAATTGATCGCCACCGAGGTGCGCAACCTGATGCGCAAGGACCTGCGAGACATCGTCCGCCCCGAAGACGTGGCCGAGGCCGAAGGCGTGGCACGCCGCCTGGGTGCGGCGCTGCGCGATCGCCGGTCCCGCCGCCGCATTGCCGCGCGCAAGGGCGATCGTCTGCATTTCCGCAAGACAATCCGCCGCAGTCTATCGACCGGGGGCGAGCCGCTGAAGCTGTTGCGCAAGCGCCGCCCCGACCGGACCCGCAAGATCGTCGCGCTGTGCGACGTGTCAGGGTCAATGACTGTCTATTCACAGGTGTTTCTGGCCTTTCTGTCAGGGCTTATGCGCGCCGATACGTCTGCGGATGCGTATCTCTTTCACACGCGGCTTGTGCGCATTACCGAGGCCTTGCGGGACAAGGACGCGATGCGCGCCATTGGCCGGATGTCACTGATGGCGGACGGTTTTGGTGGCGGGTCCAAGATCGGGCCATCGCTTTTGCGCTTTGCCGATACCTATGCAAAGCGCTTTGTCGACGGGCGCAGCGTCGTGATGATCCTGTCCGATGGCTACGACACCGCTCCGCCGGACCAGATCGACGCCGCGCTGGCCAAGCTGAAGAAACGGGGCTGCAAGGTCATCTGGCTGAACCCACTGAAGGGATGGGCGGACTATGCCCCCGTTGCCAGCGGAATGGCGGCTGCACTGCCGCATCTGGACGTGTTTGCCCCCGCGAACACGCTCGGGGATCTGGCCGCTTTGGAAGGGGAACTGAGCCGACTATGACACCTGCTGAAATCCTTGACGGAGATCTTGCACAAACCGCAAAGGACCTGCGCGACCGCCAGCAACCGTTCGCGTTTGCCACGATTGTGCGCACAGCCGGGTCAACCGCTGCCAAGCCCGGCGCAAAGGCGCTTCTGAGCGCGGACGGTACCATCGTGCAGGGCTGGTTGGGCGGCGGTTGCACACGCGGTGCAGTCAAAAAGGCCGCGATCGAGGCTCTGCGCAGTGGCGCACCGCAGTTGGTTTCGGTCGCGCCCGAAGAGCTTTTGGCGGAAAAGGGCGTCAGTTCCGGAGAGACCATTGATGGCACCCGATTTGCCCGCAATGGTTGTCCATCACGCGGCAGCATCGACATCTTTATCGAACCCTGCCTGCCCATGCCTCTGCTGACTGTCATCGGTGCCTCGCCCGTTGCCGAAGCCCTGTCAGCGCTCGCGCCCGAGTTTCACTGGTCAGTGGGCTCGGACATTCCCGACAGCCCTGTCGCCGGCCAGAACGTCATCATCATCGCCACACAAGGCCAGGGTGATCTGGCCGCTCTGGAACGCGCATTGCTGTCCAAACCTACGTATGTCGCCTTTGTCGGGAGCAAACGAAAATACGGCGCGCTGTCAGACAAGTTAATCGCGAAAGGCATAGATCGGGCCGACATCCGCGCGGTCAAAGCTCCCGCCGGTTTGGACATCGGAGCTGTCACGCCCGAAGAAATTGCACTCTCCATTCTGGCGGAACTCGTCAAGGTTCGGCGCTCGAACGTGAAACGGGACGACGATGACTGAAACGACGGCAATATTGCTGGCCGCAGGTCTGTCGCGGCGCATGGGTGCGCAAAACAAGCTATTGTTGCCAGTTGATGGCGTCCCGATGATCCGCCATGTCACCCAACAATATCAGGCGGCGATTGATGGCCCCATTCTGGTCGTTCTCGGACACGATGCGCACTTGGTTAAAGAGGCGCTGGACGGGACCGGAGTGGACACCGTTTTCAATGCAGACTTCGCCGCTGGCCAGTTTACCTCGGTCGCGGCGGGCTTGCGGAATGCTGTTGATGCTCAGACGCTGCTGATCGGGCTGGGGGATCAACCTCTGTTGTCCAGCACCGATATCCTCGCATTGCTCACGGCGCATTACTGTGCCGACCCCGACAAGATCTCTTTTCCTGTTCATCAGGGTAACCGCGGCAACCCCTTGGTTGTGCCGCGATCTTTGCGCGCAAGGCTGTTGGAGGATCCAAAGAGCCCAGGCTGCCAAAAGTTCACGCGCGCCAATGCCGATCTGGTTCAGGAACTGCCCCTGCGTACGCCCGGGCTCTTTATCGATATCGACACGCCCGAAGCTTACCAGACCCACTGCCTGCCCATGAAGGAGGTTGCAGCATGAACACTCTAAGCCGTCTTTGGGCAAAAATGACTCGATCCGTCGAACTCACCCCCGTGCAGGCCGACCAACTGGCCCGCATCAAATTTCCCTGCTGCTAAGGAAGAAGACACATGGAACTTGCTGACGAAATCAGAATTGACGCTCCCAAGGCCGAGGTCTACGCCGCGTTGAACAACCCGGAAATCCTTAAACAGTGCATTCCAGGCTGCGAAGAATTAATAAAGCATTCAGACACCGAACTTGAAGCCAAGGTTGTGTTGAAGGTCGGACCCGTCAAGGCGCGGTTCAGCGGCAATGTTACGCTGAATACCGACGGCGCGCCGGATGCGTTTTCGCTCACCGGTCAGGGCAATGGCGGAGCGGCGGGTCATGCCAAGGGCGGCGCAGACGTGACTTTGGAAGACCAAGACGGCGCGACCCTTCTCAAATACACTGCCAAAGCAGATGTTGGCGGGAAACTCGCCCAACTGGGCAGCCGACTTATCCAAAGCACTGCCAAGAAACTGGCGGCAAAGTTCTTCAAGTCCTTTGCGGATGTGATGGCTAAAGAGCACACTTGATCAAGCGTCACGCCTCGCAAAGCCGGAAACTGACACATAGCCTCCAGAGCCCAGCTCGCGACGCTGGTATGTTTGGCAAATATTATGCTCAAGCAACGGGAAACGTGGGCTTTGGGTTGTAGGTTTCGTACGTCGAATAGTCTTGAACCTAGCCCCGAAGGTGCTGTCAGACGAATGCGAACCAGTCTCAGTTTGCCACGGAAACCGCGAACCTATCCGGAACTAAGTTCACGCCACTCGCTAAGAGCAGCGGCCCGGTTCAGCTTGAAG
>NZ_JBXWRZ010000071.1:0-9356 GCF_059613165.1 Ruegeria sp. BHSB172 | reverse complement strand
TTCCTCGGGCGAATTCTTGCTCAGCCCCAGTTCCTTGAACCGCGCTTCGCCCCGGCGCATCATCTCGATCGCCGGGATGCCCAGCCGGGACAGCACCGCCCGCAGCTCATCCGCGCCGGGCGCGTCCTCGAGGTATTTGCGAATGGTGACTTCGGCGCCGCGGTCCTGCAGCAGGGCCAGCCCGGCGCGCGATTTTGAACAGCGTGGGTTGTGCCAGTATTCGATCACAGCCAATCCTCTCGTTTGCTGCCGACGGCGTCGGCCACCGACTTGAACCCGTCCCGCGCCAGCAGGGCATCCAGCCCCCGCGCGATCTCGGCCGCCAGCGACAGGCCGCCATAGACCATCGCGGTATAGAACTGTACGGCCGAGGCCCCGGCGCAGATCTTGGCATAGGCCTGTTCGGCGGTGCCGATGCCGCCCACGCCGATCAGCGGAATCTGCCCGTCGGTCAACTGGCTCAGCCGGGCCAGAACGCGGGTCGATTTCTCGAACAGAGGCGCGCCGGACAATCCGCCGGCCTGATTCTTGTGCGGGCTTTGCAGTCCTTCGCGCGACAAGGTCGTGTTGGTGGCGATGATACCGTCGATGCCCGTGTCACGGGCGACATCGGCGATGTCCCGCAGTTCGTCATCCGTAAGGTCGGGGGCGATTTTCAGAAACACCGGGATCGGCCGCGCCAAGGCTTCGCGGGTGTCCAGCACACCTGCCAGCAAGGCGCTCAGCGCCTCTTTTCCCTGCAGGTCGCGCAGCTTTTCGGTGTTGGGCGACGAGACATTCACCGTGGCGAAATCCAGCCATTGCCCGCAATGGGCCAGCACCTGCGCGAAGTCCCGCGCCCGGTCGGTGCTGTCTTTGTTGGCGCCCAGGTTCAGGCCGATCACCGCGTCCTTGGGGCGGTGCGCCAGACGCCGGGCCATCGCCTCCATCCCTTCGTTGTTGAAGCCGAACCGGTTGATGGCGGCGCGGTCCTCGGTCAGGCGGAACAGGCGCGGCTTGGGATTGCCCGGCTGCGGGCGCGGTGTGACGGCACCCACCTCGATAAACCCAAAGCCCGAGCGTGACAGCGGGCCCAGAACCTCGCCATTTTTGTCGAACCCGGCGGCCAGACCTACCGGGTTGGGCAGGTCGAGCCCGGCCAGCTGCGTGCGCAGGCGCATTGAGGTGACGGGACCGGGCGACGGGGTCAGCCCAGATTTCAGCGCCTTGATCGACAGGCCGTGCGCGGTTTCGGGTTCGAAACGATGCAGCGCGGCCAGGGCCAGTTTCTCGGTCAGTTTCATCCGAAGGACGCTCCGTTTGGGCTAGGGGCGGTGCGGATCAGGCGCGAGTCGGCCACCGCCGCCTGCCTGTGAATGACCGCCGCTCGATAGGCCGGGTCGGTCACCATCTCCAGGAACGCATGGGCCGAGGGGTAACGGGCGATGAACATCTCGTCCCACACTTCGCCCTGCGGGCCGATCAGCGTTGTCTGGAACGTGCCGCGCCAGATGATCGAGGCCCCCAGCCGCGCGATGATCGGCGCCGTTTCGGCCCCATACCGGCGATAGGCTTCGGCGCCGCTCAGCCCCGCGGCGGCCATGTCGTGGCTTTCGGGATAGGCCGCCTTGGCGCGGAACCTCACAAGGTTCAGCATCTCGATCGGGTGATCGCGGTCCAGCGCCTTGAACGCCGCGAACTGGGCGCGGTCGGGGTCGATATGGCCGGTCATTGCATTTCCTCGGGGAAGCGGTGCGCGCCGTTTTCCAGCGGCAGCGGCTTGGCCCAGACCACATCCGCCATGCGCATGTTGCGATAGAGATGCGGGAACAAGGCACCCCCGCGCGAGACCTCCCATTTCAGATCATCGCCCATTTTCCGGGCATCGCAGGCCACGAGTGTCAGGTTTTCGGCCCCGGCAAAGTGTTTGGCCGCGGTTTCCGCCGCCTGTTCGGCGGTGGAAAAATGCACGAACCCATCCGCCACATCGACCGGCGCGCCCCGAGTTTCGCCCTGTGCCTGCAGGGCCGCCCATTCCTCGGCCCGGAATATCTTGTAGATCAGCATGGTGCCGTGATGCCCCGCGCGCGGGGTAGAATCAAGCCGCATTTCCCCCTTTGACTCTTTGCCGCCCTCGGCGCACGATCTTGGCAATCAATAACAGGGAGTTTCAAATGATTACCCGTTTCCTGACATCCGTCGCGGCCCTTGGCCTGACTGCAGGCATGGCGGCGGCCGACTACAAGCTGACCATTCTGCACACCAACGACTTCCATTCCCGGTTCGAGCCGATCAACAAATATGACAGCGGCTGCAGCGCCGAGGACAATGCCGAGGGCAAGTGCTTCGGCGGTTCGGCGCGCCTGGTCACCGCGGTCAACGATGCGCGCGCGCGGGCCGAGAACTCGATCCTCGTGGACGGCGGCGATCAGTTCCAGGGGTCGTTGTTTTATACCTACTACAAGGGCAAGGTCGCGGCCGAGTTCATGAACAAGCTGGGCTATGACGCGATGACTGTGGGCAACCACGAATTCGACGACGGCCCCGAGGTTCTGGCGGGCTTCATCGACACCGTCGATTTCCCGGTTCTGATGTCGAACGCGAATATCGAGAACGAGGAACTGCTGACCGACAGGATCATGCCTTCGACCGTGATCGAAGTGGGGGGCGAAAAGATCGGCCTGATTGGCCTGACCCCCGAGGATACGGATGAGTTGGCCTCGCCCGGCCCCAACGTCACCTTCTCGGACCCGGTGCCCGCAGTTCAGGCGCAGGTCGACAAGCTGACGGCCGACGGCGTCAACAAGATCATCGTGCTCAGCCACTCGGGCTATGGCGTCGACCAACGGGTCGCGCAGGAAACCACGGGCGTCGACGTGATCGTGGGCGGACACTCGAACACCTATCTGTCGAACACGTCGGACAAGGCGGTTGGGCCGTATCCGACGGTTGTGAACGGTGTGCAGATCGTTCAGGCCTATGCCTACGGCAAGTTCCTGGGCGAGCTGAACGTGACCTTCGATGACGACGGCAACGTGGTCGAGGCGGTGGGTGAGCCGCTGATCATGGACAACACCGTGACCGAGGATCAGGCGGCCCTTGATCGCATCGCAGAACTGGCCAAACCGCTGGAGGAGATCCGCAACAAGGTCGTAGCCAGCGCCGCGGCACCGATCGAAGGTGACCGGTCAATCTGCCGCGTGCAGGAATGCGAAATGGGCAACCTGGTAGCCGATGCCATGCTGGCGCGGGTGGCCGATCAGGGCGTTCAGATCGCCATCGCCAACTCGGGCGGCCTGCGGGCTTCGATCGACGCGGGCGACGTGACCATGGGCGAGGTGCTGACCGTTCTGCCCTTCCAGAACACGCTTTCGACCTTCGAGATCAGCGGTCAGGGCATCATCGATGCGCTGGAAAACGGGGTCAGCCAGGTGGAAGAGGTCAAGGGCCGCTTCCCTCAGGTGGCTGGGTTGAAATTCACCTGGGATCCGTCGGTTGCCCCCAACGAAGGCCGCGTGACCGAGGTCATGGTGGCCGAGGGTGATGGCTATGTGCCAATTGATCCGGCCAAAACCTATCTGGTGGTCACCAACAACTATGTCCGGAATGGCGGGGACGGGTACAAGATGTTCACGGGCGACGACAAGAACGCCTATGATTTCGGCCCTGATCTTGCGGATGTGACTGCTGAATATCTGGAGGCGAATGCACCCTACACGCCTTACCTCGACGGTCGTATTCAGAAGAAGTGATTATTTGCTAAAAGAAGAAAGGCCGCATCCGGGGATGCGGCCTTTTTTCGTTGGCGGGTCTCAGTCGAACTCGTATTCCGGCCACAGTTCTGGGTCGAACCCGTCCAGCATGGAGCGGACGTGATCGGCGACCTTGCGCCAGCCGCCGATCGACTTGGTCGAGATTTTTTTGCGTACCTGGTCGATACTGGCAGTGCGCACCTGTTTCTTGTTTTCCTCCGGGTGCATCATGCTTTCTTGCCAATCGATCCCGCAGAACGCGGCCACCTGCTTGCTGTAGGTCTCAGGGTCGGCCACCAGTTTTTCGTAGGGCACCGTCAGGATGCGATCCCCGAAGATGGCATCCCAATGCTGCATGTAGCGCCGATACAGGTTGGCCGAATGCGCGATGGAGTCCAAGTTTGACGCGTAGCGCATTCCACTCGCGGGAAAACGGCGAATCCATTTTGACAGACCTACGTCGCGCGGGTCGCGTAGCATGTGCACGATCTTGGCATTCGGGAAGGCCGAGAGGATGAAGCCCACGCGCTGATAGTTGTGAGGCATCTTGTCTACAAAGGCGATGGAGCCGTCAGGGATTGGCGGCATCAGTTCGCGGAACTCTTCGGCGAATTTGCGGGCCTCGGTATCGCCGAACGGCTGATTTTCATCCGAGTAGACCGCCGACAGATCGGCGGCAAGGGTCAGTTCTCCGCAACCGGCGACATCCGGGACCGCACTCAGCATCATCTCCATCAGCGTGGTACCCGAGCGCGGCTGTCCGACTACGAAGATGGGCAAAGGTACGTCTTCGACGCCGGAACTGGGAACGGCCTCCGGGGAGGGGAACAGGAACTTGATCCGCTCGAGTTTCTTCTCCTCGGCGCCGAAGTCGTAAGGGTTTTCCGCGTGTTGGGCGGCATTGGCGCGCGCGAACTGCGGGAGTGCGGCCTCCAGGCCCTCGATTTTCGACTCAAGCTGGGCCTTGGCGAATTCCAACGTCGAATCCCTGTGGTTGAGCTCGGCCATCGCCGCCTCGACCTGCGGCATCAGTGACTTGGCCTGCTCCCGGTCGACCATCGACGACAGCTGATACAAGGCCGAAATGTGGTGCGGCTCTTGTTCCAGAATGCGCCAAAGAATCTCGGCACACCCCGTCTTGTCACCCGCCTGATGCAGATCGACCGCCTTTCGGAAGGCGATCCCCATGTCGTCTGGCGCCAGTTCATACGCCCGCGTGATGTCGCGCGAACTGGCCTCGACAA
This sequence comes from Ruegeria sp. BHSB172, assembly GCF_059613165.1. Taxonomy (NCBI): domain Bacteria; kingdom Pseudomonadati; phylum Pseudomonadota; class Alphaproteobacteria; order Rhodobacterales; family Roseobacteraceae; genus Ruegeria; species Ruegeria sp. BHSB172. The sequence goes on along the minus strand of NZ_JBXWRZ010000071.1, from coordinate 4,381 downwards.
AACCTAGTTTGCCGTAGGCCCGGCCGCGCGACGCCAGAAGCTTGGGGTTGTCGGGGTCGTTCTTCAGCTTTTCGGTGGCGTTTTCGACGATGCTGCGCCAGTTCTGCCCCTTGAGCTTGATTTCATCGATGACGCGGATGATTTCCGTGTTGCCCGGGAATTTGTCCAACATCCGTTCGGAATAGGCCAGGGCCTGAGCGATCTGCCCGGTCTGCATCAGAGCATTGGCGATGTTTTCCACGAATTGCGGGTCATTCGGCTTCAGACGTGACGCCTCCTGAAAATGGGGGATGGATTTCTTGTACTGCTTCATCTCGGTCAGCACGAAACCCGCAATGGCGTGAAAGGCTGCATCCTGCGGAAATTTCTTGGTGCCCAGCGTCGCTTTTTTCAAAGCCTGGGGCAGTTTGCCTGTTTCCAGATCGGCCAATGCCTTGGCCTTGAGGGAATTTGGTGCTTGAGTTGCCATCAGACTATGCGCCGCTCGATCCTGTTTTTCCGCTGCTAGGTTCATTGCCCATGTGTGGACGGTTTGCAATAACTCTTCCCAATGATGCCATGGCACAGTTGTTTGCCGCGCGCCCGGCGAATGACTTGCCGCCGGTGCCCAACTTCAATGTGTGTCCCACCAACCCGGTGCATGTGGTCCGCGCCGGGGAAACGGGGCGCAGGCTGGATCCGTTGCGATGGGGGTTTCTGCCCCATTGGTACAAGTCCGAAAATGACGGCCCGCTTCTGATCAATGCGCGCGCAGAGACCCTGGCGGACAAGCCGGCCTTTCGCGCCGCCTGCCGGGATCGGCGCTGCATCGTCGTCGCCACGGGTTTCTATGAATGGACCAAGGACGCGGACGGCGCGCGCCTGCCGTGGTATTTCCACCGTCGCGACGGTGCCCCCATCGCCTTTGCTGGGATCTGGCAGGAGTGGGGGCCGCCTGACGCCCGCCGCGTCACCTGCGCCATCGTGACCACCGCCGCAAACACACGGGTCAAGGCCATCCATCACCGCATGCCTCTGATCCTCGAGCCACAAGACTGGGCGCTGTGGCTGGGCGAAGTGGGCAAGGGGGCCGCACGCCTTATGCGCCCCGGCCCCGAGGACCTGCTGGAGTTCTACCGGGTCAGTACCGCAGTCAACTCGAACCGGGCCAGCGGCCCGCAGCTGATCGCGCCGATCGCCGAGGGCTGATCGCTCGGTCGCGGGTTTCCATTGAGCCCTCGCGGCGCTAGACCATGATCTATGGCAATCGAGTTTCCAGACCTTACCGCGTTCTACACCCACGGGTTCGACACGGTTATCGACGTGCGCAGCCCGGCGGAATATGCCGAAGACCACGCGCCCGGCGCCATCAACCTGCCGGTTCTGAACAACGAAGAGCGCGCTCGGGTCGGCACCATCTATGTGCAGCAAAGCCCGTTTCTGGCCCGCAAGCTGGGCGCGGCGCTGGTGTTCCGCAATGCCGCCGACCATATCGAAAACCGCCTGAGCCATCACGATGGCGGTTGGCGCCCCCTGGTCTATTGCTGGCGCGGGGGGCAGCGATCGGGGTCGTTCACCTGGATGCTGCAGCAGATCGGCTGGCGCGCCGAGGTCGTCTCGGGCGGGTACCGCACCTATCGGCGGCTTGTGAACCGGTTTCTGTATGACGACCCGCTGCCGCACCGGCTAGTGGCGTTGGACGGATATACCGGCACCGCCAAGACCGAGCTTCTGGAGCGCTTGCGCCAGAGGGGCGTGCAGGTTCTGGACCTCGAGGCGCTGGCCAATCACCGGGGCTCGCTTCTGGGCGAGCAACCGGGCGGCCAACCCAGTCAAAAGGCTTTCGAATCCTCACTCGCCGCGGCGCTGATTGCGCTGGACCCTTCGCGCCCGGTCGTGGTCGAGGCCGAATCCTCGAAGATCGGTACGCTGATCCTGCCGCCCTCGGTTTGGAAGGCGCTGCGGGTCGCGCCGCGTATCCGCATCACCGCACCCATCGAGGCGCGCACGGCTTATCTGGTGTCGTCCTATGACGACATCCTGTCCGATGCCGAGCGGCTTAAAGAGCGTCTGTCACCGCTGCGCCATCACCGCGGCCATGACGTGGTGGATAGCTGGTTCGATCTGATCGCCCAAGGCGACAAGCCCGGGCTGACCCGTGCCCTGATGGAGCAGCACTATGACCCGGCCTATGAAAAATCGCGCCGGGTCCACAAGGTGGACTTGATGGCGCAACTGCAGGCGGATTCGCTCACCGCAACAGCGCTGGACAGTCTGGCATCGCAAATCGAAGAGCTATTGGTTCAACCCCGAAGCTTCAGCCCCGGATCCTCGATCAGTTCACCCACGATTTCGGCCGGATAACCCGCAGCTCGCAGCCGGTCGCGCAGGGCCGTGGCGGCGTCGGGTTGGACGGCAGCCAGCAGGCCTCCGGCGGTCTGGGGGTCGAACAGCAGATCGGCTTTGTTGCCTTCGGGCAATTCGGGAACGATCGCACGGTTGTCGGCAAACAGGGTCGAGCGGATGCCGGCGCGGCTCAGCTGGTCCGCCCCATCCATGACCGGCACCGCGTTCAGGTCCAGAATTGCGCCGCAACCCGAGGCCTCGCACAGCCCGGCCAGATGCCCGGCCAGCCCAAAGCCGGTGACGTCGGTCATTGCATGCGCCGCGCTCAGTATACGCGCCGCCTCGCCCTGGGGCTGCGTCATCAGATCATATGCCGCCTGCACCCAGTCGCCGCGTGCATCACCGGACATTTCGGCGGCCATGAGGACCCCGCTGCCCAACGGTTTGGTCAGCAACAGCGCGTCGCCCGGCCGTCCGCCGGACAAGGTGATCGGGTCGGTGTCGCACAGGCCAGTCACCGTGAAGCCGATGGTCATCTCGTCGCCCATCGAGCTGTGGCCGCCGACGATCTCGGCCCCGGCCTGCCGCATGACATGGGTCGCGGTTTCCATGATTTCCGCCATCGTCCGGTTCTGCAGTTGCGCCGACATGCGCGGCAGGATCAGGGTCGCCGTAGCGGCCTGAGGTGCCGCGCCCATCGCCCATACATCCCCAAGCGCGTGAACAGCGGCGATCCGGGTCATCAGAACCGGGTCGGCAACGAAGGCCCTGAGGTGGTCGGTGGTCATCACCATCCGGGCCGTGCCGACGGTCAGCAGCGCGGCGTCATCGCCGGGCAGAGGCGTGACATCCGGGCGGTCGCTGCCGGGCACGACCGAAAGGGCCGCGCGCAGCGCGCCGCGCCCGACCTTGGCCCCGCAGCCGCCGCACATCGGCTTTTCTCCCAACGTCTCGCGCAGGCCGGCGGCGTGGTGACGCGGCAGGGGTGGGGCTTTCATGCGTGGCAGGTCGCGAAACCGATCCATGAACTTCTGGTCGATGTTGTCCTTCCATCTCCACATCAGCGGGCCGCTGAAAGATGTACCCAGCCGCTCGGCCAGCGCCGATTTCTCGCCCATTGAAATCAGTTTGAGGTAGTCCTTCTGCGGCCGGTACCTCCGCATCCGCCCGGCACCCAGCGCGGCGCGCAGGTTGTCGAACAACACTGGTGCTTCGCGGACCGCAAAGACTCCCGCCTTTGGCCGGGGATCTTCGGACAGGTGCGCGCAGTCCCCGGCCGCAAAGATCAACGGATCGCTGGACTGTAGGTGGCTGTTCACGCGGATGAACCCCTCGTGCAGGGCCAGACCGGTCTGCGCGATCCAGTCATAGGGGCGGGCGCCTGCGGCTCCGGTCACGAAATCTGCGGCGATGTGGCGACCATCTGCCAGTTCCAGGTAATCCGGTCCGACGCGTAGAATGCCGGCTTGTTCGATGCAGTCGATACCCAGGTCGTGCATGGTTCGACGAAGGGTCGCCGCCGCCTTGGAACCAACCGCCGACAAGGCCCGGTCGCGGTCGATAAGCGTCACTAGCGCCTTGCGGTTGCGCGCACGCAAGGCATGGGCCATGGCCATGACCAGTTCAACCCCGGCGACCCCGCCGCCGATGACCGCAACCGAGGCCGGGCCCGAGCCGTTCAGATAAGCGGCCCAGTGCGCGGCAAACGGACCCAGAGGCTTGGCCGGCACTGCATGTTCGGCAAAACCGGGCAGGTCGGGCATGTCGGACGTGATCCCCACATTGACCGAGGCCACGTCAAAACCGATCTCGGGGTGGTCGGGCACCTGAACGACGCGACGTTCGGGATCAAGCCCGGTGGCGGGGCCAAGGATGAGCCGAGCGCCCGCGAACCGCGCCAGGCGCACCAGGTCGATATCGAGATCTTCCCGTGCGTAGTGCCCCGCGACAAATCCCGGCAACATGCCAGAATAGGGGGCCGTCGGCCCCGGGTTTATCACGGTTAAACGCACGCCTGGCAGCGGGTTCATGCCCCATTTGCGCAGCACCAGGGCAT
>NZ_JBXWRZ010000070.1:0-10250 GCF_059613165.1 Ruegeria sp. BHSB172 | reverse complement strand
TGTGATCGTGACCCATTCGATGCAGCAGGCCGCCCGCGTCAGCCAGAAAACCGCGTTTTTCCACCTGGGCAGCCTTGTCGAATACGGTGACACCGGCCAGATCTTCACCAAGCCCCAGGACCCGAGAACCGAAAGCTATATTACCGGCCGCATCGGCTGAGGACAGGAATACGCCATGAGTGAACAACATATCGCCTCTGCATTCGACCGCGATCTTGAAGCTGTCCAAGCCCATATCATGAAGATGGGCGGTCTGGTCGAAGTCGCCATCAGCAACGCCGCCCGGTCGCTCGAGACACGCGACGAAGAACTGGCCCAGCAGGTGCGTCAGGGCGACAAGGAGATCGACGCGCTCGAGGACTTGATCAATGAAGAAACGGCGCGGTTGATCGCCCTGCGCGCGCCCACGGCCGGCGACCTGCGGCTTGTGCTGTCGGTGCTGAAAGTGTCGGGCAACCTTGAGCGCATCGGCGACTATGCCAAGAACATCGCCAAGCGCACGACCACGCTGGTCGAGGCCCCGCATATCGGCAGCAGCGCGGCCGCGCTGCGCCGTATGGCGCGAGATGTCGAAACGATGCTGCGTGATGCGCTCGACGCCTATATCCAGCGCGACTCCGAACTGGCGCAGGACGTCATCCGACGCGACGAGGACGTGGACCTGATGTACAACGGCCTGTTCCGCGAGCTTCTGACCTTCATGGCCGAGGACCCGCGCAACATCACGGCCTGCATGCATCTGCATTTCATCGCCAAGAACACCGAGCGCATGGGCGACCACGTGACGGCGATCGCCGAGCAGGTGATCTATCTTGTCACCGGCGAGCGTCCGACCGAGTCGCGGCCCAAGGCGGACACGACATCGCAAACCGTCTGAACGCGGCGCGATCAGCGGGGCAGGGTTTCTTCGTTTTGGGCCTGCGATGCCAGCCAGTGCCGGAATTCGCGCAGCGACGGATCGCCTGACTTCGTGCTGGGCCAGACCAGGTAATAGGCGCCCATCGTCTCGACGGCGCCAAAAAAGGCGGTGATCAGCCGCCCGGTGGCCAAATCCTGCTCGATAAGATAGCTGGGCAGCAGCGCCACGCCCAACCCGTGAACCGCCGCCTGGTTGATGGTGGTGAATTGGTCATGGACGGTACCGGGCAGGGGGCTGGGCGCTGTAATGCCCTGCTGGGCGAACCAGTCCTGCCAGGCGCGCGGTCGGGTCTGAATGTGCAGCAAAGGCAGTTTCAGCAACTTTGCCGCATCCTTCGGCGCACCGGACGGCAGCAGCGCGGGCGCACACACCGGCACGACACGCTCGACCTTCAGCAGCAGCCGCTCGGTTCCGGGCCAATCCGGTTCGCCGAAATGTATCGCTGCATCAAAGGGTTCGGCGGAAAAATTGAACGGGCGCAGCCGGGTCGACATATTGATCGTAATGTCGGGATGCAGTCGCGCAAAATCGGGCAGGCGTGGCACCAGCCAGCGCATTCCGAAGGTCGGAAGAATGGCCAACTGCAATGTGCCGCCCGCCGGCGTCACATGCAGCCGCAACGAAGCCTGCGCGATCTGGTTCAGGCTTTGACGGATCTCGGCCACATATTCCTGTGCCGCCGAGGTCAGCGTCAGCCGTTTCCGATCACGCTGGATCAAGCGAACGCCCAGCTGCGCCTCGAGGGTCTGTAATTGCCGGCTGACCGCACTTTGGGTCAAGGACAGTTCGTCCGCGGCGGCCGAGGCCGAGCCGAGACGATCCAACGCCTCGAGCGCGCGCAGGGATGAGATCGACGGGAACAGGCGGCGTTTGGTTTCCATCCATGCGTTTTACTCATGAAACCTTGCAAATGTCTCGCTGTATTTTGCGAAAATTGCGGGGTAGGGTGCGGCAAACCTTGAAATCCGGAGCGAAGACATGAATGCCCCCGATACAAAACCCGCGCTGCGCGCCAAGGATGCGCCCGATCTGGGCCGATTTGCCTGGGATGATCCGTTCCGCCTGAACGATCAACTGACCGAGGACGAACGCCTTGTGGCCGATAGCGCCCGCGCATATGCGCAGGAAAAGCTGCAGCCTCGGGTCACGGCTGCTTTCCAGAATGAGGAAACCGACCCCGAGATTTTTCGCGAGATGGGCGAAATGGGCCTGCTGGGCACCACGATCCCCGAGGAATATGGCGGCATCGGCGCGGGCTATGTGACCTATGGCCTGGTCGCGCGCGAGGTCGAGCGCGTGGATTCCGGCTATCGCTCTATGATGTCGGTGCAAAGCTCGCTGGTGATGTATCCAATCTATGCTTATGGCAGCGAGGAGCAGCGCCGCAAATACCTGCCCAAACTGGCCAGCGGCGAATGGATCGGCTGTTTCGGACTGACCGAGCCGGATGCCGGATCGGATCCGGCCGGGATGAAGACCCGGGCCGAGAAGATCGACGGCGGCTATCGGTTGACCGGCAGCAAGATGTGGATTTCGAACGCGCCGATCGCCGACGTGTTCGTCGTCTGGGCCAAGTCCGATGCGCATGACGGCAAGATCCGCGGTTTCGTGCTGGACAAAGGCACCAAAGGGCTCAGCGCGCCCAAGATCGAGAACAAGCTCAGCCTGCGTGCTTCAATCACCGGCGAGATCGTTCTGGACGGCGTCGAAGTCGGCGAGGACGCGCTTTTGCCGCATGTTCAGGGTCTCAAGGGGCCGTTCGGCTGTCTGAACCGCGCACGCTATGGTATCAGCTGGGGCGTGATGGGCGCGGCCGAGTGCTGTTGGCACGCGGCACGGCAATATGGGCTGGATCGCAAACAGTTCAACCGTCCGCTGGCCCAGACGCAGCTGTTCCAGAAAAAGCTGGCCGACATGCAGACCGAGATCGCCTTGGGCCTGCAGGCCAGCCTGCGGGTCGGGCGCCTGATGGATCAGGCCGAAGCCGCGCCCGAGATGATCTCGATCATCAAGCGCAACAATTGCGGCAAGGCACTGGACATCGCGCGCATGGCCCGCGACATGCATGGTGGGAACGGGATCTCGCTGGAATTCCAGGTGATCCGGCACATGGTCAACCTGGAAACTGTGAATACCTATGAAGGCACGCATGATGTCCACGCCTTGATCCTGGGGCGGGCACAGACCGGTTTGCAGGCTTTCTACTGATCTCACACGAGATACGCGTAATCTGTATTATGGTAAATTAAGGTAGTGCCAACGCCGCCACGTCCACGTTGGCGGCGTGTTTTCATGCTGTTACCGTCGACAGCAAAACCAATGAAGGCGGAACACGACATGGAATTGCAGGACAAGATCGCTGTCATCACCGGCGCGGCCCATGGAATTGGCAAAGGATTGGCCGAGCGCTTCGCCCGCGAAGGCGCCGGGGTCGTCTGCGCCGATATTGATCTGGATGGCGCCCAGACGGTTGCCAGCACCATTGGTGGTCATGCGATCCGATGCGACGTTGCCGATGAGGATGACATCCGCGATCTGATCGACAACGTCGAGGCCTCGGTCGGCCCGATCGATCTATTCTGTGCTAATGCCGGGATCCTGACCTTGGGCGGACTGAACGTGCCCGACGACCACTGGGACCGGATTTGGAAGATCAACGTGATGTCGCATGTCTGGACGGCCCGTCATCTGGTGCCGCGCATGATCGCGCGCGGTGGCGGCTATATCCTGACGACCGCTTCCGCCGCCGGTCTGCTGAACCAGCCCGGCGCGGCGCCTTATGGCGTGACCAAACACGCGGCCGTGGGTTTTGCCGAATGGCTGGCGCTGACCTATGGCGACAAGGGTATCCGCGTTTCCGTCCTATGCCCCCAGGCGGTGCGGTCGGAAATGACCAAGGGGTTCGAGGATTCGGTCGCCTCGATCGATGGAATGCTCGAGCCCGAGGACGTGGCCCAGGCCTGCGTCGATGCCATCCGAGCCGAGACTTTTCTGGTGCTTCCGCATCCGCAGGTTCTGGACTACATGCGGCTGAAAACTGCCGATTATGACCGCTGGCTGAGCGGAATGCAGAAGCTAAATCAACAGTTTGTCAGAGATATCTAACGCTTTTTCCGGGCGCGTCGCAGCAGGCCTTCCTGCGCGACCGACGCCACCAGCGTACCGTCCTGCGCATAGATCGCACCGCGGTTGAAGCTGCGCCCCTGCCCCGTCCACGGCGCATCCATCGCGTAGAGGTGCCAGTTCTGGAATTGCACCGGCGCGTGGAACCAGATCGCATGGTCCAGGCTGGCGCCGTTGATCTCTCCGGAGAACCAACTCAGACCATGCGGCCTCATCCCCGAGCTCAGCAGCGCCATGTCGGAGGCATAGGCCAGCAGAAGGTGCTGCGTGACGTGATCGGCCTGATCGGCAGCGCCCATGCGGAACCACAGGAAATTGCGGTCATCGGCCTTTACGGGTTGAAAGATGTCCAGCGGATCGACCTCTCGCACTTCGATCGGGCGTTCACGCAGCAATTCCGCGCGCAGATGGTCCGGTACGCGGGTAAGATACCGCTGCCGCAGGTCATCGCGCGAGGGGTGCTTTTCGGGCGGCGCGACATCCGGCATCGGGTGCTGGTGCTCCCAACCCTCATCCTGAATGTGGAACGAGGCCGACATGTTCAGGATCTGCTTGCCGTGCTGAATCGCCACCACGCGGCGAGTCGTGAAACTGCCTCCGTCTCGTGCGCGATCCACTTGATAAACAACTGGAATATCCGGGTCACCGGGGCGGATGAAATAGGCGTGCAACGAATGGCACAACCGGTCTTCGACCGTCTTGTAGGCCGCCGCCAGAGCCTGGGCGATCACCTGGCCGCCGAAAATCCGCGTGGGCGTTTCCCCGCCCGATCCCACGCCGCGGAACAGGTCCACCTCGAGGCGTTCGATATCCAGCAGATCCAGCAGAATGCGTTCGGCTTCGGTCATGGGCTTGTCTCCGGAATCACGGTTCAGGCCTCGCCTAGCAGCCCCGCGACGGTCATTCAATCAGGGCGGCTTGGACCAGCGCCTTCAACTGAGATCGCGACGGATAGGAACTGGACGGTGCCAGTTGCGTGAAGAACACCACGGTCAGATCGAGAACCGGGTCGATCCAGAAAAATGTGGACGCCATGCCGCCCCAACTGAAATCTCCGACCGAGCCGGGCGTGCGGGCGCGGGCCGGGTCCAAAACCACTGCACCGCCGATGCCGAACCCCATGCCCTCCATCGGCTGTTCGGCGAAACTCTGCGGTCCCATTGATGCAATGTCGCCCGGCAAGTGGTTGCGCACCATGAATTCCACGGTTCTTGGCCCCAGCAGACGATTGCCGTTACCGGTGCCCCGGTTGCGCAGCATATCGGCGAAGCGGGCATAGTCGTCGATGGTACCGACCAGCCCGCCGCCACCGGAAAACAGCGTAGCTGCCTCGAAGGCGGACTCGCCGGTCTGATCGACCAACCGCAGCGTCTCATTGCCTGCTTTGGCGGCATTCAGAGCCATCGCGTCGCCTTCGAGCGGGGTGTACAGGGACGCGAACCGCTCCCCTGCCCCCGTGGGAACGGAAAACCCGGTTTCGGTCATGCCCAGCGGCGCAAATACGTTTTCGGCCAGGAACCGGTCCAGAGTCTGGCCCGATGCAACCTCGATCACGCGCCCGATCACGTCGATGCCCACCGAGTATTCCCATCGCGCGCCCGGTTGAAAGGCCAGCGGCAGGTCGGCCAGCGCCTGCACCTGGTCGGCAAGGCAGCCTTGATCGGGCTTGAAGATCAGGTCGCGCGCGTCCATCTCCGCCGGCAGAAGGCCCGGATTGAACGGGTAGCTCAGCCCACTGGTATGGGTCAGCAATTGGTGCAACGTCGGCGACGGCGCCGGTTCGGTCTGATCCAACCGTGTCGCATTCGGGATCAGCGCCTGCATGTCCAAGAATTCGGGCAAAAACTCGGACACCGGGGCATCTAGGTGAAACAGTCCCCGTTCTGCCAGCATCATCAACGCAACCGAGGTGATCGGCTTGGTCATGGAATAGATGCGCACGATCGTGTCGCGCCTGAAAGGCAAGCCCGCCTCGATGTTGCGCTGACCGCAAGCGTGAAAATGCACCTCGTCGCCGCCGTGGCGCAGCAGAACCGAGCAGCCGGGATATTTTTTCCTATCGACATAGGCTTGCATCCAGGAATTGATGCGTTCCAGCCGTGTAGGGGCAAAGGTCATGGCGCGACCTCCCTGATAGTAAATCCACCAATGCAGGGGCGTGTGGCAACCGTCATGGCCGCAGACTCAGTTGCCTGGCCGCGTCGATCAGCTTGGCGGCGTGTTCAGAGGCAAGTTCTTCGGGCGTCACATAAAAGCTCGGGCCGCCGATGTTCAGGCCGAACACCCGCCCGTCATCCGCCGAAGGAACCGGCACCGAAATTGCGTGCACGTCATCCCGCCACAGCGAGAAACCGGTGCAATATCCGCGCGCAACATATTCATCCTGCGCCATTTCTATCGATCGCTGCAGATCGTCGCGTTGCAGCCCCAGATCCTGCTGGGCCGCCTCGACGGCGGCAGCGCGTTGATCGGGCGTCATGCCCACCAGAATGGCGCGCCCCATCGCCGACGAGAACAGCGGCAACCGTGAACCGACATGCATCGTCAGCGCGACGTTCTGGGTGGATCGGCTGACGGCTACATAGACGACCTCGGCGCGGTGCGCTTCGCCCAGGGCCGCCGTCAGATATGGGTTGGCGCCGGCGCGCAGTTCACGCAGAACCTCGCCAGCGCGTTCGCAGATATCAGTGCTGCCCAGAACGCCGAAGCCCAGCCGCAGAACTCCGACCCCCAGACGATAGGCGCCGCCGGGCTGATCCTGCACCAGGTACCCCAATTGGCACAGCGTATGCGTCAACCGGGAAATGGTCGGCTTTGGCAGGCCGGTGCGGTCGGCAAAGTCGGTATTGGTCAGCGCGGTATCGCCGTGCCGGAATGCCCGCAGGATCTGCAGCCCCCGAGCCAGGGCCGTGACGAAGTTGCGGTCCTTTTCATCTGGTTCCAGCTGTGCCCGACGGGTGGTCACTGGTCAATCGCCCCGCGATTCCAGGGCCGCAAGCCCGTGTTGGGCGAAGATCGGAACATACGCGCCGAAAGCCTGTGCGCGGGTCGGGTCGGATGCATTGCCGTCCAGCGCCCGTTTGTAGACCCCCTGAAGGATGGCCGCCATCCTGAAGAAATTGAACGCCAGGTAAAAGCCGAAATTGTCGATTCCTGACAACCCGCGCCGGGCACAGTATTCGGCGATGAATTCCGCATCGGACGGAAGTCCAAGCGCTGCGCGGTCTATGCCGGCCAGGCCGCGCCCCTCTTTTCCGGGCGGCATCTGCCATTGCATGATGACCGCGGCCAGATCGGCATAGGGGTGGCCGATCGTCGACAACTCCCAATCCAGAACGCCCACGCAGCGGGTGCCGACGGTGTCAAACATCAGATTGTCGATACGGTAGTCACCGTGAACAAGCGTTCTCTGCCCGTCCTCCTCGGGGATCGAGGCTGTCAGCGCGCCGATCAACCGATCCATGCCACCGATGGTACTGGTCTCGGATGCGCGGTACTGTTTGGTCCAGCGCGAGATCTGCCGTTCATAGTAGTTGCCCGTCGGCCCATAATCTGACAGGCCGACCGCATCGATGTCGACCATGTGCAACTCGGCCAGCACCCGGTTCATCTCGTGCAGGATCGCGGCGCGGGTTTCGTTGCTTTCACCTTTCATCGTGGGTTCAAGGAAGATGCGCCCCTCAAGCCGCTCCATGACGTAGAAGGCCGAGCCGATCACCGACTCGTCTTCGCACAACAGCAACATGCGCGGCACAGGCACATTGCTGTCGGCCAAGGCGCGTTGCACCCGGTATTCGCGGTCAACGGCGTGGGCGGATTTCAGCAACGCGCCCGGCGGTTTGCGCCGCAGGACATAGCGCCGTTCCGGTGTCCGCAATTCGTAGGTCGGGTTGGATTGCCCGACCGCGAATTTGGTGGCTTCGAGCGGGCCGCGATAGCTCGGCAGATGCGCGCCGAGATAGGCATCGACCGCAGCGAGGTCCAGTTCGTTGGAGTCTTGGGTCATGTCACCCGTCCTGTTCCGCGACCGTTACATGGCTTCGGCAAAGATGTTCCCTCCGGTCAGAACGTTGATACCGCCCGAGACGGGAATCACGGCGCCTGTCACATAGCTGCCGCCGCGCCCGCACAGAAACAGCATCGATCCCGCGATGTCCTCATCACGACCCACACGGCCCAGCGGCACCGATTTCCCGACCTTCTCGCGTTTGTCCTCGTCCGCCGTAGCAAAGGCGGTCATCCGCGATACGAACGGCCCCGGTGCCAACGCATTGACGGTGACGCGGTGGGGCGACAGCTCTTTGGCGAGGATCTTGGTCAGGTGGATCACCGCCGCTTTCGAGGCCGAATAGCTGTAGGCGCCATCGCCCATCGGAACCTCGCCCATGACCGAGCCGACATTGACCACCCGGGCCGGGTCATCATCGGACCCCGACTTGATCAACAGCGGCAGCAGTTTCTGCGTCAGGTGAAACACACCGGTCACGTTCACCGACATGACCTTGTCCCACGCGTCATAGGGGAACTGCCCCAAAGGTGCGCCCCAGGATACGCCCGCGTTGTTCATCAGGATATCAAGACGTTGCGTTCGGGTGTTGACCTCGGATACCAGCGCGTCGATCCCGTCCTCGCAGCCGACGTCCCCGGCAAACCCTTCGGCGCGACCCGGCGCATCCAGCGCGTTGAGTTCATCGGCCACGGCCGCGCAGTCCGCGCCCTTGCGCGAGGCAATCAGCACGCGCGCGCCGGCGCGCACCAAAGCCTCGGCGGCCATGCGCCCGATTCCCGTGGCGCCTCCGGTAACCAGCGCCGTTTTTCCGTTCAGAGAAAACAGGTTGTCTGGTGTCATGGCTCTCCTCCCCAATCCGAATTTTTCGATCCGTCCTGCCGATCGGCCGCGATCCGTTTCACTGTGCAGAATTGCATTTCACAACTTCCTTGACAACATCGCGCCGCAATCGGACCTTCAAGCCAACAGATGACGAGGATCGGAATACCAAATGCAAGCTTTACTCAGCGTCGCCCCGGGCGGTCCGGAAACCCTGAAACTGACCACCCTGCCCGATCCCGCGCCGAAAAAGGGTCAGATTGCTGTCCGCGTCCGCGCCGCCGGCGTTAACTTTCCCGACACGCTGATCATCCGCGATCTGTACCAGATGAAGCCGCCCCGCCCATTTGCCCCCGGCGGCGAGATTGCGGGCGACGTGATCGCGTTGGGCGATGGCGTGTCGGATCTGGAGGTCGGCGACCGTGTGCTGGCCCTGACCGGGCATGGCGGCTTTGCCGAACAGATCTGCGTTTCGGCCGCCAGCGCCGTCAGGTTTCCCGATTCTATGTCCTACGAAGACGCCGCAGGCTTCATCTTCACCTATGGCACCTCGTATCATGGGCTCAAGGACCGCGCGGCGTTGCGGCCTGGCCAGACCCTGCTGGTGCTGGGCGCCGCGGGCGGCGTCGGTTCGGCGGCGGTGGAACTGGGCAAAGCCATGGGCGCACGTGTGATTGCAGCGGTGTCCTCGCAGGACAAGGCCGATTTCTGCCGCGACCTGGGCGCAGACGAAACCCTGGTCTATCCCCGCGATATGGATCGCGAAGCCCAAAAAGCCCTGTCTGCCGAGATCAAGAAACTGGCGGGTGGTGAAGGCGTCGATATCGTCTATGACGCAGTCGGCGGCGACTATGCCGAACCCGCCTTGCGGGCGATGGCGTGGAAAGGCCGGTATCTTGTGGTCGGCTTCCCGGCCGGCATTCCCAATATTCCCCTCAACCTGCCCCTTTTGAAGGGCTGCGAAATCGTCGGCGTGTTCTGGGGCGCGTCGGTGTTTCGTGACCCCAAGGGCCATGCGGAAAACGTCAACGAGCTGTTCGGACTGTACCTGGCAGGCAAGATCCGACCGCGTATAACCGCGAAATTTCCGCTCGAAGAGGCGGGCAAGGCGCTTGAACTGATCGAGGATCGTTCGGTGCTCGGGAAAGTTGTGGTCACGATGGAGACAGCCTGAACGCCTACGCGGCCATACCGAAAAACAAAAATGCCAGTGCGATTCTCCTTGTTCGCCTCATGCGAGCAAGCTTTGTAGACGCATGCGCGATTCAAGGTTATGAAAAGGCATGGGGACAGGATGATAATGCACAGTATTCTTGTATTGAACGGGCCGAATTTGAATCTGCTGGGCAGCCGGCAACCCGAGGTCTATGGCCATACGAC
>NZ_JBXWRZ010000069.1:0-10471 GCF_059613165.1 Ruegeria sp. BHSB172 | reverse complement strand
CAGCTCGACCCGGATCTCGGCACTGCGGGGTCCGTCAGGGAAGGTCGCGGCCTCGATCCCGTTCAGGCGGTTGCGCAACACCCGGCCCAGGGTCTCGATGCGAAAGCCCAGCGCCTCGCCCTGGGCCGTCAGATCCAGAATGAACTCTTCCTTGTCATAGGCCAGGTTGTCTTCAAGCGCCGAAACCTCGGGGTATTTCGACAGCTCGGCTTGCAGCGCCTCGGACGCAGCCTTCAACGTGCTCACGTCGGCGCCATAGAACTGTACGTCGATCGCATCGCCCCCTGGACCCGAACGCCAGCCCCGGAAGCTGAGCAACTCGACCTTTGGGTGGCGCGGCGCGAATTCCTGCAGCTCGCCCACGAATTCGAAACTGGAATAGGGGCGCAGGTCGGCGTCGATCAATTCGATCGAGATGCCACCCAGTAGATCGCTGTCCTTGCCCTGCGCGGCCGACAGGCCATAGCCGGCGCTGCCGCCGACCTCGGCCAGAACATAGTCGATGGGGTTGCGGCCATGGCGTTCTTCGTAGATCCGGCCCAGTTCCTCGGTCGCGCGCTGCAGCATGTGCATCATTTCCAAGGTATCCGCGCGGGTGGCGCCCTCGGCCATGATGAAATTGCCGGTCACCGAGCCGCGCTCGGGGGCGTTGAAGAACCGCCAGGTCACGTCGCCCCGGATGAACAGCGCGATCTGGCTGGCCAAGATGGCGACCATCAGCGCCACCACCACATAACGCGCCCAGATGGCCCAGGCGACCAGCGGGCGGAACAGATGGTCGCGCACCCAGCGAAAGCCCCGGTTCACCACCCGGTTGGGCCAGTCGTACCAGTGTTCCTTCGCCGAATGCGCAATGGCGTGGGACATGTGGTTGGGCAGGATCAAAAAGCATTCGACCAGCGAGGCGGCCAGCACCGCGATCACGGTAAAGGGAATGTCGCGGATCAGCTCGCCGAACCGGCCGCCGATAACGGTCAGGCCGAAAAAGGCGATCACCGTCGTGACGGTGGCAGCAAGGACTGGCATCGCCATGTGCCGGGCCGCGCGTTCAGCGGCAACCACCGGTGGCTCGCCCAGGCGGCGGGCGCGGAAATCGGCATGTTCGCCCACGACGATCGCGTCATCGACCACGATGCCCAGCGTGATGATCAACCCGAACAACGAGACCATGTTGATCGACAGCCCGCCGATATACATCAAGGCGATGGCAGCCGACATGGCCACCGGAATGCCTGCGGCCACCCAGAAGGCAATGCGGGCGTTCAGGAACAGAAACAGCAGGCCCACCACCAGGCCCAGCCCCATCAGGCCGTTGTCGATCAGGATGTCCAGCCGGTCGGTGATGGCCTGCGCGCGGGTACGGATCAGGTCGATCGTGATGCCTTCGGGCAGGGTGGCCTGCATCTCGGCCACCACGTCTTCGACCGTGTGCTGAATGCCGATCGCGTCGCCCAGGTTCGACCGGTCCACGCGGATCGACATGGCCGGGTTCTCGCCCACGAAATAGCTGCGGTTACGGGTCACCCCCTCGAGCCGGATTCGCGCCACGTCGCGCACCACCAGCTTGGACCCATCGGGATAGTTGCGCAGCACGATGCCCTCGATCTGTTCGGGGCTGCGCTTTTCGATCCCGGTGCGGATCCGGGCATTGGCCCCAGACACATCGCCCGCGGGGTTGACGGTGACTTCGGCGGCAATGGCGGCGGCGATCTCGGACATCGTGATGTCGCGGGCCATCAACTGCGCGGTGGGAACCTCGACCACGATGCGGGGTGCGGCCAGCCCCCGGATCGTGGTACGGGTCACGCCGGCCGCGAACAGGCGGTTGATCAACTCGTCCGTTAGCCGGGCCAGCTGCTCGGCCTCAACGGGGCCGGTGATGACCACATCCGTCACCCGATCGCTCCATGCTGACCGCCGGATCGAGGGCTCTTCGGCGTCCTCGGGCAGGTTGGTGACGCTGTCGATGGCGGTGCGCACGTCTTCGATCGCGCGGGCCATGTCCCAGTTCGGTTCGAATTCCAGGGCGATGGTCGCGGTTCCCTCGCGCGAAGTCGCTTCGGTGGTGGCGACGCCATCGATCCCCTTTAGCGCGGGTTCTAGGATCTGGACGATGCCACTGTCCATGTCCTCGGGACCGGCGCCGTCCCATTCGACGTCGATTTCCACCCATTGCATCACGACATCGGGAAAGAACTGCGCCCGCATGTTCGGGGCCGCGGCCGCCCCAAGGACCAGCATCACCACCAGCAAAAGGTTGGCCACGGTCCGGTGCCGGGTGAAATAGCTCAGCAGGCCGCCGGCCGCATCCGGGATCCCGCGCATCATCGCGCTAGCCCCCCGTCCGGGTTTCCAGGCGCTGCACCAGTGACGCAGGCACCTTCGAGGCGGCCAACTGGTTCAGCACCCGGGTCTTGACCTCTTGCGGCATACGCTCACTGGCCTCGACTTGGGCCACCAGCCGCGCGCGCTGTTCGTCGCTAAGCTCGACCATGTCGGGGTCGGCGGCCGCGCTGTCCTCGATGCGGACGGGGCGCACCCGGACACCGGCGCCTAGCAGCGGCGTGCGCGCCACCACCACTTCGCGCCCGGCAAGGCCCGCCCCGCGCAACAGAACCGCGTCACCCTGTCGGCGCACCAGCTCGACGGGTAGAACCGCAAGGCGGTCCTCGCCCTCGAGCACAAGCACCGTGCCCTGCGCATCCAGCGCCGAGGCCGGCAGGCGCACCACGTTTTCCAACGGCTGTTCCTGCACCGAGACGGTGACGAAATCGCCCGGCTTGAACCCCGTCGTCTGATCCAGCCGCGCAAAGATCAAACGCCCGGTCTGGCCTTCGCCAGCCGAGCCGCTGTCACGGCTGATGCGTCCGGTGGCGACCAGATCGGTCCCCGTCACCTCGAGCGAGACCGTGACCGGCGCCGTGATCAGCGCGCCCCGCTCGTCCAGCAGGCGCACATATTGCGCGGTGGACACCCGGAACGCGACCTCGAGCGCCTGCGGATCCACCAGTTCGGCCAGCTTTTCGTTCGCGGTCACCAGCCCGCCCTCGACCAGCGACACACCCGAAAGCGTGCCGTCGAACCCGGCCCGGATCGTCATGTCATCGACATCGCGTTCGGCCGAGTCCAACGCGATCTGGGCGCGCGCCAGCAGCGTGGTCGCCTGATCGACCCGCGACTCGGCCTGGGCCAGCGCGATCCGGCGCGACAGAACCGTCTGGCGGGCCGAGGCGGCGGCCAGTTCCGCCTCTTCGACGCTGGCCGTTGCCCCGACCCCGCGCTCCAGCAGATCCTTCTGGCGTTGCAAGGCCCGTTCGCGCAGGTCGGATTGCGCCTGCGCGGCGCGTAGTTCGTCCTGCGCCAAAAGCAGCGCGCGTTCCGCGTCGCGCTGTTCGAACTGCGCATCCAGCAGATCCGAGCGCGCCCGTTCCAGCGCGGCCAAGGCATCGGCGGGGTCCAGTTGCACCAGAACCTCGCCGGCGCGGACTTCGCCGCCCTCTTCGAAATTCTCCGCCAGGCTGATCACTCGCCCGCCAAGCGCAGCCCGCAACTCCAGCCGGCGGCGGCTCTGGACCTGTCCGAAAGCCTCGAGATACGGGGTGGCCGTCGTCACCTCGGCCTTTTGCACGGTGACGGCGAATACCCGTTCGCGCGGGGGCGGCGGGTCGGAATCGCGGGTCATCACCTCTTGCACGGCACCGGTGATCAGTTGCGCGGCCACCAGCAGCAACGCCAACATCAGCGACGCCAGAAAGATACCGACAAGGCTTTGCCGCAGAAATCGCATCGATCATTCACTCCGGTCGCAGCAGGCTGCCATGCACACGAACGTAGCCTGACAGCAAAAAATGCCAAGCCACAAGGCAGTTAACCCACCTGAAACGCACGACCAGTCTACTTCCGTCGCAGGTGTTCGTCCAATCTGGGCATGATTTCCACGAAATTGCAGGGGCGGTGGCGGTAATCCAGCTGTTTTTCGAGGATCCCGTCCCACGCATCCTTGCAGGCACCGGGGCTGCCCGGCAAGGCGAACAGATAGGTCCCGCCCGCCACGCCGCCCGTAGCCCGCGACTGCACCGCCGAGGTGCCGATCTTTTCCATCGAGATCAGGGTGAAAACGGTTCCGAAGGCCTCGATTTCCTTTTCGTAGACATCGCGATGGGCCTCGACCGTGACGTCGCGCCCGGTCAGCCCCGTTCCGCCGGTCGAGATGACCACGTCGATCCGGGGGTCGGCGACCCAGGCGCGCAGCTGGTCGGCGATCTGGTCGCGTTCGTCCCGGATGATCTTGCGGTCGGCCAGGATGTGACCGGCGCGTTCGATCCGGTCGACCAGCGTCTGGCCTGACCGGTCCTCGGCCATGGAACGGGTGTCCGACACGGTCAGAACGGCGATGCGGACAGGGATGAACTCGATCGTTTCGTCGATGCGGGACATGGGTTCAGGTCCTTTCCATGACGGCCAGCCGCACCGCGAGCGCCGTGAAGACGCCGCCGCTGACCCAGCCCAGAATGCGCGAGGCGCGCGGGCTGGAGACCAGCACCCGCCCGGCTCCGCCGGCAAAGGCCCCAACCAAGCCGTTTACCACCAGCCCGCCGACGGCGATGATCGCGCCCAACGTCAGGAACTGCAGCAGGACCGACCCGCTGTCGGGCGAGACAAATTGCGGGATGAAGGCCAGCACGAACAGGATCACCTTGGGGTTGGTCAGGTTCACCAGCATCCCGTCGCGAAAGGCGAAACGCGTGGGCCGGGCCGGTGTCTCGGCCAAGATCGCCCCGTTGCGGATCGC
The DNA here is from genome assembly GCF_059613165.1 of Ruegeria sp. BHSB172. Classification (NCBI taxonomy): domain Bacteria; kingdom Pseudomonadati; phylum Pseudomonadota; class Alphaproteobacteria; order Rhodobacterales; family Roseobacteraceae; genus Ruegeria; species Ruegeria sp. BHSB172. Next base: position 5,679 of record NZ_JBXWRZ010000069.1, on the reverse strand, counting down.
GCCCCAGGCCAGATACAGCAGATACCCGACGCCCATCCAGCGGATCACGTCGAACAACCATGGCAGCGCCGCAACTGCTGCGCCCAGGCCCAGCCCGGCCAGCAGAACATGCACCATCAGACCCGCCGACACCCCGGCGCTGGCCACGACCGCCGGGCGCGCGCCCGAACGCAGGCCCTGCCCAAAACAAAACATCATGTCGGCCCCGGGCGTGAGGTTCAGCGCCAGGGCCGCCGGAACGAATGCCAGCAGCGTGGTGGCTTCAATCATGTCTCGACCTCGAACCAGTTGACCTTGGGGCCCAGGTTGGCCACCTGCGTGCGGCCGATCCTGCCGCGTGCGCCCCAGCTGTCGTGGATATGCCCGCAAAAGTTGAATTCGGGCTGAATCCGTTCGATCGCATCGCGCACCGCGACCGAGCCGACGGACAGTCCCTGCGATGTGACATCCCCGCAGGATTTAGGCGGCGAATGGGTGATCAGGATATCGGCCCCGTCGCAGCGGTTCAGCAGTTCTTCGGCCTCGGCCTCGGTCAGATCGCAGGACCAGTCTCCGAAGGGCGTGACCGGCACGCCATAGCCCAGCCCGAACAGTTCAACGCCGTCCAACGTCATGCCCGACCCGTGCAGCACATGCACGCCGTCCGGCGCGGCCCGGGCCAGTTCCTCGGCGCTTTCGGCATTGCCGGGCACCAGCACCATTGGCGCTGAAATGCCCGACAGCATCTCCATCGCCTGATCCAGCCCTTGCCGCCCGTTGCAGTAATCTCCAGCCCCGATCACCAGATCCGTGTCCGCGCTGGCCGCTACCAGTTCGGCCGCCCTGTTGCGGGCCAAGTGCAGGTCGGAAAAGGCCAGTATCTTCATCTATTGCCCTCCAGAAACGCGCGCAGTTCCAACAGATCGGCCCAGGCCTGACGCTTGGCATGGGGTTGGCGCAACAGATAGGCCGGGTGCAGCATCGGCAGGACCGGCAGGTTCAGCGCCTGATCCCACTGACCGCGCAGCCGCGTGATGCCGCGTTTGCCCAGTACTGCCTGACAGCTGATGTTGCCCATCACCACCAGAACCTTCGGCTTGGCCAGGGCTACGTGCCGCTCCAGAAACGGCTGCATCATGGCAATCTCGTCCGGCCGAGGGTCCCTGTTTTGCGGCGGGCGCCAAGGCAGGACATTGGTGATGTAGACGTTTTGGGCGCGGTCCATATCGATCGCGGCCAGCATCCGATCCAGCAACTGCCCGGCGCGGCCGACGAATGGCTTGCCCACGCGATCCTCATCACGACCCGGAGCCTCGCCGACGATCATGACAGGAGCACCGGCGGTGCCGTCGGCAAAGACCAGGTGCCGCGCGCCGCGCTTCAGGTCGCAATGAGCGAACGCCTCCATCGCCGCGCGCAGTTGATCCAGAGACGATGCGGCCGCAGCCGACTTTTTCGCCTCGGCCACCGGGTCCAGCGCAACCGGCTTCTGCGGCGCGGCCTGAGGCGTAGCAGGTTTCCGCGCCTTGGGCGTCGTGTCCGGCAGGGCATAGCGATCGATCGGGGTGTCGACGATCGCGTCGGTCACACCCAGTTCGACCTGCCATTCCAGCAGGGCGCGCGCGGTAAGAGGATCAAGGGCCGATTCCATGCTCATCAATCTAACCAGCTTTGCGAGAAGGGAAAGCGAATTGGCCTTGCCTTGACCCGTTGCCCGACCGACCATGGCCCTGTCATGGTCCGAATGCTGAAACTCCTGTTGATTGCCCTGTTCGTCCTGCCGATAGGCACGGCCTTGGCCCAGTCGTTTCTAGATGATCGCGGACAATGCCGCGCGGGCCAGTTCCAGTGCGGTCTGAAATGCTGCTCGGTCGGCCAACGCTGCAGCTTTGACGGGTTCTGCATTCAGGCCGGGGGCACCTATTGCGGCGGCGGGCGGTCCTGCGGACCGTTCGAGAAATGCGTGGCCGGGGGCACCCGATGTGCACCGGCAGGGGCGAACAAATGCGCCTCGCGGCTGGATTGCCCGGGCGGGACCTTTTGCAACGGGCGCGGCGAATGCGAGCGCAGTTCGCCAGACTTCGACCCCTCACCGAAACCGGCAACGCCCTGCGACGACGGGCGGACCTGCGCACCCGGCTCGACCTGCCTGCCCGGCGGAGGTTGCACCCGCCCCGGCTGGTACCTGTGCGAAGAGACCGGATCGCAATGCCGCACCGGGTTCAAATGCTCGGCCAATCAAGGCTGCGTGCCCAGAAAGGCCATCGATTGCGGATACGGCAAGTGGTGCAAACCCGGCGAGCGGTGCCTGCCCGAAGGCGGATGCGAGAAACTACCCGATGGGGACTGAGTCCAGTTGCCCCGACGCGCTGTGCTTTCTATAAGCGGCGCGACTGTCAGACAGGAGCCCGGCCCATGCGTTTCGCCCATCGTCACCTACTTGGCATCGAGCATCTGTCCCAATCCGACATCACCGCCATTCTGGACCTGGCCGAAAAATACGTCGATCTAAACCGGCAATCGGCCAAGCACTCGGACGTTCTGGCGGGGCTGACCCAGATCAACATGTTCTTCGAGAACTCGACCCGCACGCAGGCCAGTTTCGAACTGGCGGGCAAGCGTCTGGGCGCGGATGTGATGAACATGGCGATGCAGGCCAGCTCGATCAAAAAGGGCGAGACCCTGATCGACACGGCGATGACGCTGAACGCGATGCATCCCGACCTGCTGGTGGTGCGGCATCCGCATTCGGGCGCGGTGGATCTGCTGGCCCAGAAGGTCAACTGCGCGGTGCTGAACGCCGGTGACGGGCGGCACGAACACCCAACGCAGGCGCTGCTGGATGCGCTGACCATCCGCCGGGCCAAGGGGCGGCTGCACCGGTTGAACGTGGCGATCTGCGGGGATGTCGCCCATTCCCGCGTGGCGCGGTCAAACCTGATCCTGCTGGGCAAGATGGAAAACCGCATCCGCCTGATCGGCCCACCGACGCTGGTGCCCGCGCAATTCGCCGAATTCGGGGCCGAGATCTATGACGACATGACTGAAGGCCTGCGCGACGTGGACGTTGTGATGATGCTGCGCCTTCAGAAAGAGCGGATGGATGGTGGGTTCATCCCGTCGGAACGGGAATACTATCACCGCTATGGCCTGGACGCCGCCAAGCTGGCGCTGGCCAAGCCGGACGCCATCGTGATGCATCCCGGCCCGATGAACCGCGGCGTCGAGATCGACGGGACGCTGGCCGATGACATCAACCGCTCGGTCATCCAGGAACAGGTCGAGATGGGCGTCGCCGTGCGCATGGCCGCGATGGAGTTGCTGGCCCGCAACTTAAAGGAGGCGGCATGAGAGATCTGACCCTATCCGCTGGCGAGCGCGGCGTGATCCGCCTGTTCGCGCTGGACATGCGCCCCGAAGAGGCGAAGTTCCTGCGCGAACCCGGCGCGGCAGATCAGGTCCTTGGGGTCTCGGGGCTGGACCCCAAGCAGATCGACGTCTTTCCGGTGTCCGACCTCGAGGATCTGGGCCTCTACGGCTATCTCAGCGAGGGCTGCGGCGTCTCCGAGGACCAGCTGGACTGGGCCAAGCTGGAGTCGGTCGACGGCTGGGTTCTGGTGCTGCGCAGCGCCGCTCTGGGTGGGCGCGCGGTCACATTGGACCCCGACCCGCGCCTGCGCCTGATCGGCCTTTACACCGAAGAGGCCACGAACTGGACCGGCGGCGCTATCGCGACCGAAAGCGCGAGACCGTACTCGGCCGCGCCGAACCCGGTTTCGAGCGAGCAACCCCGCCAGACGGGATCGGCCATACTTGCCCTGATCATACTGCTGGTCATCGGAGGTGCTCTGTGGCTGATCCTGTGATCTTTGCGCCGGACAAGGGCGCCTATGTCCGCACCAACGCCTGGCTGGCCGCGGGCGCGATGGCGGGCGCGATGTTCGTGCTGTGGCTGATCGGCAATCCCTATGTCTGGACCGGCGCCCCGGCCGGTCTGGCGGCGGTGGGCGTCCGGGCGTGGTACCTGGCGTCGGAGGAACTGGCGACCAACTGGCAGATGACCAACACCACCCTGACCGGCCCCGGCGGACGCAGCGTGCCGCTGAAGCAGATCGCGGCCGTGAATATCATGGGCAGCTTCGTGCAGATCGTCACCAAGGGCGGCGACAAGCACCTGATAAAGTACCAGACCGACCCGGCCGCCACCAAAGCTGCGATTGAAAGGGCAATGGCATGACCAACCTGATCTTCACCAACGCCCGCCTTATCGACCCCGAAGCCGGAACCGACGCGCTGGGCTGGCTGCACGTGGCCGATGGACGGATCGTGGCCAGCGGGGGCGGTTCGGCGCCCGCAGCGGACGCGCAGATGATTGATTGCGGCGGCCAGTGTCTGGCCCCCGGCATCGTCGATATCGGCGTCAAGGTCTGCGAGCCGGGCGAGCGACACAAGGAAAGCTACAAATCCGCGGGCCTTGCCGCCGCAGCCGGTGGCGTGACCACAATGGTCACCCGACCCGACACCCTGCCTGCGATCGACACGCCGGAAACGCTCGAATTCGTCACCCGCCGCGCCCAGGCTGACACGCCCGTAAACGTGCTGCCCATGGCCGCCCTGACCAAGGGCCGCGACGGGCGCGAAATGACCGAGATCGGGTTTCTGATGGATGCGGGTGCGGTGGCCTTTACCGACTGCGACCATGTGGTGGCCGATACCAAGGTGTTTTCCCGCGCGCTGACCTATGCCAAGGCCTGCGGCGCGCTGGTCATCGCCCACCCGCAGGACCCTGGCCTGAGCCGCGGGGCCGCCGCCACCAGCGGCAAGTTCGCCGCCTTGCGCGGTCTGCCGGCCGTTTCGCCTATGGCCGAACGCATGGGGCTGGACCGCGACATCGCCTTGCTGGAAATGACCGGCGCCGCCTATCACGCCGATCAGATCACCACGGCCCGCGCCCTGCCCGCGCTGGAGCGGGCCAAGCGCAACGGGCTGGACATCACCGCCGGCACCTCGATCCATCACCTGACACTGAACGAACTGGACGTGGCGGACTATCGCACCTTCTTCAAGGTCAAGCCGCCGCTGCGCTCCGAGGATGACCGGCAGGCGGTGATCGAGGCCGTGCGCTCCGGCCTGATCGACACGATCAGTTCGATGCACACGCCGCAGGACGAGGAAAGCAAACGGTTGCCGTTCGAAGAGGCGGCCTCGGGCGCGGTGGCGTTGGAAACCCTGCTGCCGGCTGCGCTGCGCCTGTATCATGCCGATCAACTGGACCTTCCGACCCTGTTCCGGGCCATGGCGCTGAACCCGGCGAAACGACTGGGGCTGGACTGCGGCCGCCTGAGCGCGGGCGCCCCGGCTGATCTGGTGCTGTTTAACCCGGATGTGCCCTTCGTGCTGGACCGGTTCACGCTGAAATCGAAATCGCAGAACACGCCGTTTGACGGGCAGCGGATGCAGGGTAAGGTCACCGCAACCTACGTTGCAGGCAAAGAAATCTACCGGAGACCCTGATGCCCCCTCTCGACAGCACGACGACCCAACTGATCATCTGGGCCGCGATCGGATACCTGATGGGGTCCATCCCCTTCGGTATGCTTGTCGCGCGCCTGATGGGGTTGGGCAACCTGCGCAAGATCGGATCGGGCAATATCGGCGCCACGAATGTTCTGCGCACCGGGAACAAAGCGGCGGCCGCGC
>NZ_JBXWRZ010000068.1:0-10873 GCF_059613165.1 Ruegeria sp. BHSB172 | reverse complement strand
ACAACCGTCTTTCCAGTCCGTCAGGCCGCCTCTCCAGCCCGTCACCACCGCCTCACCAGCGCCGGTGAAGGGGGTTCTAAGATTATCCAACCAAAGCCGCAAGGGGAAAATTCAACAATCCCTCAAAAAAGTTTCTTCCAAAGATTTCCGATTATATTTCAACACTTTAACTACACACCCCCGACCGTTCTGACCACCACACGCTCGCTGGTTCGCTCCGGACAGGACCCGCAAACCCGCAGTCCACAGGTTTACCCACAGACACGGGCGCGAGTCAGGCGGAATCGGAGCTGCTTCGCGCGAACGGATAGCGTGGCACTGGCAGCCGCGACAGCAGAAGGAGGCAGATGACCAGCAGATAAAGCAAAGGCTCGATCTGGAATCCCTTGGCCACCATCACATAGTGCAGACCGGCCAGAACAGCCGCCGGATAGACAAGACGATGCAGCTGGCGCCAGGCGGCTCCGAGAAGGCGCACCGAGGCGTTGTTCGATGTCAGGCCCAACGGCAGCAACAACACGAAGGCCGTCATGCCGATCGTGATATATGGCCGTTTCAGGATATCCGCCCAGATCTGCGCGGGCACCTGCACGTCCAGCACCAGCCAGACCAGCAGATGAAAGCTCGCATAACAGACGGTCAGAACGCCGATCGCCCGCCGGAACTTCATCAGGTTCAGCCCGACCAGACGTCGCAGCGGCGACACTGCCAGTCCCAGGATCAGCAACTGAAGGGCCAGCTCGCCATATTCATGTTCCAGCGCCTCGATCGGCTCGACGCCCAGTCCACCGGTCAAACCCAAATAGAACAGCCACGGCGCCGGCAGCAGGCCCAGCAGGTAAACCGCCCAGACCGGAACGCGCCTCAGGAACTGGTTCAGCTTGCTCATGGCTTTAATAATACTCGGACAGATCCATTCCGTCATACAGGCTTGCGACGTCAGACTCGTAGCCATTGAACATCAGCGTTGGCTGACGCTTGGCAAACAATCCGCCGCCGATGACCCGCTCAGAGGCCTGGGACCAGCGGGGATGATCCACGGTCGGATTCACGTTGCTGTAGAACCCGTATTCACGCGGGTTGGCCATGTTCCAACTGGTTGGCGGCTCGTCCTCGGTCAGGGTGATGCGTACAATCGATTTGATCGACTTGAAGCCATATTTCCAGGGAACCACCAGCCGCAGCGGCGCGCCGTTCTGATTGGGGATCGGGCGGCCATAGATACCCGTCGCCATGATCGTCAGAGGGTGCATGGCCTCGTCCAGCCGCAAGCCCTCGCGATAGGGCCAGTCCAGAACCGGATAGGCAACGCCCGGCATCTCATCCGGACGCAGCGCGGTTTCGAAGGCCACGTATTTCGCCCCCTCCTGCACACCAACCATGTTCAGCAGATCGGCCAGCTCGAACCCGTTCCACGGCACGACCATCGACCAGGCCTCGACACAGCGGAACCGATAGATCCGCTCTTCGATCGTCATCTCGGACATGATATCCCGGAAGTCGTACTCCCCCGGACGGTCAACCAACCCGTCGATTGTCACGCTCCATGGTTCGGTCTTGAGGGTATGGGCGTATTTCGAAGGGTCGTCCTTGCGAGTTCCGAACTCATAATAGTTGTTGTACGAGGTTATATCTTCCCAGCTGTTGGGCTCGGGCACGGCCTCGGCCTGCGCACGCCCGGCCATTGCAGCAAGGCCGGATCCGGCCAGCCCCGCCATAACCTGCCGGCGGTTTAGAAACGCCGCCCGAGGCGTGACGTCGGCATATGTCAAATTGTTGGTCCAGCGATGCGCCATCTTGGTCTCCGTTCCGTTTCAACCCCTGACCCGACCTAGCCCGGTCTTAGCACAGGACCAAGGCAACTTGCGTCACGATTGAGAGACGGGACTGTAACGAACCGGCCGCCCGCTGACGCCGGACCGACAAAATGGCCCGCCATTTCTGGCGGGCCTTTCCTGTTTTAACCAAGCCGCAGCTTAGTGCACGACGGCTTCGTCCGGGCGCGGGCGATCGCTGGTGCCCAACCGGTCGCCGATGATCAGGCCATCGGGTCCGGCAGTCACCGGCACGGTATCGCCGTCCCGGATTTCGCCGGCCAGCAAAGCCTCGGCCAGCGGATTCTGCAGGGCACGCTGGATCACGCGCTTGAGCGGACGCGCCCCGAAGACCGGGTCGTAGCCTTCGTTGGCCAGCCATTCCTTGGCGGCCTCGTCCAGCTCCAGCCGGATCTTGCGCGCGGCAAGCCGCTTCTGCAGGCGGGCCAGCTGGATGTCGACGATCGCAGCCATATCCGACCGTTGAAGCCGATCGAAGATGATGGTCTCGTCCAGACGGTTCAGGAACTCGGGCCGGAAATGCGCCCGGACCGCGTCCATCACGTCGCGCTTGGCCTGCGCCGTGTCGGCCCCTTCGGGCAACTGGCTCAGCGCCTGCGACCCGAGGTTCGAGGTCAACACGATCAGCGTCTGCTTGAAATCGACCGTGCGGCCCTGGCCATCGGTCAGGACACCATCGTCCAGCACCTGCAACAGCACGTTGAACACGTCCGGATGCGCCTTCTCGACCTCGTCGAACAGCACCACCTGGTACGGCCGCCGACGGACGGCTTCGGTCAGAACGCCACCTTCCTCATATCCGACATAGCCCGGCGGTGCACCGATCAGGCGGGCGACGGCGTGTTTCTCCATGAATTCGGACATGTCGATCCGCACCATCGCGTGTTCGTCGTCGAACAGGTATTCGGCGACGGCCTTGGTCAGCTCGGTCTTACCCACACCGGTCGGGCCGAGGAACAGGAACGAGCCCAGCGGGCGATTCTCGTCGTTCAGACCGGCCCGGGCCCGGCGCACGGCATTGGCCACGGCGCGCACGGCCTCGTCCTGGCCGACCACGCGGGCATGCAGCGCTTCTTCCATGCGCAGCAGCTTTTCACGCTCGCCTTCCAGCATCTTCGAGGTCGGGATACCCGTCCAGCGTTCGACCACGGCCGCGATCTGTTCGGGGCGTACCGTTTCCTTGGCCATCACAGCGTTGCTTTCCTGGCTTTCAGCCTCGGCCAGCTTGCGCTCCAGCTCGGGGATCACGCCATAGGACAGCTCACCGGCCTTGGCCAGATTGCCCTCGCGCTTGGCGATCTCCAGCTCGGCGCGCGCCTTGTCCAGCTGTTCCTTCAGCTCGCGGGCGCTGGCAAGCTTGTCACGCTCGGCCTGCCACTGGGCAGTCAGCTCGGCGGATTTCTCCTTCAGCTCAGCCAGTTCCTTCTGCAAGGCCTCAAGCCGATCTTTCGAAGCCGCGTCATCTTCGAGCTTCAGTGCCTCTTCCTCGATCTGGAGCTGCAAGATCTGGCGATCCAGCTGGTCCAGCTCTTCGGGCTTGCTGTCCACTTCCATGCGCAGACGCGAGGCGGCCTCGTCCACGAGGTCGATTGCCTTGTCGGGCAGGAAGCGGTCGGTGATGTAGCGGTGCGACAAGGTCGCGGCCGACACCAGCGCCGAATCCGAGATGCGCACGCCGTGGTGCAGCTCGTATTTTTCCTTGATGCCGCGCAGGATGCTGATCGTGTCCTCGACCGTGGGTTCCTGCACGTAGACGGGCTGGAACCGGCGGGCAAGGGCCGCGTCCTTCTCGACGTATTTGCGGTACTCGTCAAGCGTGGTGGCGCCAATGCAGTGCAGCTCGCCCCGCGCCAGCGCGGGCTTGATCAGGTTGGCCGCATCCATCGCGCCGTCGGTCTTGCCGGCACCCACCAGCGTGTGCATCTCGTCGATGAACAGGATGATCTCGCCAGCGGCCGCGGTGACCTCGTTCAGAACGGCCTTCAGACGTTCCTCGAACTCGCCACGGTATTTCGCACCAGCGATCAGGGCACCCATATCCAGCGCCAGCAGCTTCTTGTCCTTCAGCGATTCCGGCACGTCGCCGTTCACGATGCGGAGAGCCAGACCTTCGGCGATGGCGGTCTTACCCACACCGGGTTCACCGATCAGAACCGGGTTGTTCTTGGTCCGACGCGACAGAACCTGCATGGCGCGGCGGATTTCCTCGTCGCGGCCGATGATCGGGTCAATCTTGCCCTCGCGGGCGGCCTCGGTCAGGTCGCGGGCATATTTCTTCAGCGCGTCATAGCCTTCTTCGGCATTGGCGCTGTCGGCCGTGCGGCCCTTGCGGATGTCGTTGATCGCCTCGTTCAGCTTCTGGGCGGACACGGCACCGGCTTCCAGGGCCTCCTTGGCCTTGGATTTGACGATGCACAGCGCCATCAGCACACGCTCGACCGGCACGAAGCTGTCTCCGGCCTTCTTGGCGATCTTCTCGGCCTCGTCAAGAACCTTGGCGGTCTGGCCGTCCAGATAGACCTGGCCCGCGTCGCCGCTGACCTTCGGGATCTTAGCCAGGGCAACATCCAGCGCCTCGACCACACGCTCGGGCGCGCCGCCCGCACGTTTGATCAGGTTGCTGGCCAGCCCCTGATCATCATCCATCAGTGCTTTCAGAATATGCTCGGGAGCCAATCTCTGGTGTCCCTCGCGCAGCGCAACAGTTTGCGCCGCCTGCACGAAGCCTCGTGCCCGCTCGGTGAACTTGTTCAAGTCCATCATTCTCTCCTTTTCCAAGCGCCCAAGGTTTTTGCGCCCGCTCGGCGGCACGCTTAGTTCTGGGCCTCATTTATCAATTTGGGAAATGCCCCTGCCGCTTCAAGAGGGTGGCGGGTGAAAAAACGCTCAGCCGCGGGGAATCGTATAGACGGTATAGCCGCCGGTTTCGGCCACCTGCTCGGCATCAAGCGTCTCGACCAGCGACTGCGCGGCGGCGCTGCCGGTGGGGCACGACACGAGGTCAGCGGTGTGGTCCAGGAAATTGCCGGTAAAGGCGGTTTCACCGGTCAACTGGCACCAGTCATCTTCGGACCGATAGCCGCGGACGAGATACAAATCGTCATTGGTTGGGGGCGGCGCAGCGCCTGTTTCGGTTTGCGGCGGCGTGTCGGCACAGGCGGCCAGCGTGGCCATGACGGCCAGCGGAACAAGGTGCTTCATGGTCTGTCCCCTCGATGTAATTTTCGTTTCTGAATGGCGGCACCATAGCACAGTTGGGACAGCGCGGGGGAAACCACGCCCCCCCTGACCCGGTGCAGGGTTCAACCGCCTTCGATCTGCCGGATCAGCTTTTGCGCCTCGTCATCGCCCTGCCCGGCCGCGAGGCGAAGAAACCTCAGCGCCTCTTCAACTTCGCCGATTTCATGGAGCAATCGGCCGAACTTGCGCTGCGACTTCATATCGCCGAGCTTCGCGGCCCTTCCTCAGAACACGAAGGCCGCTTCCATATCCCGAGGCACGCCATCCCGCCCGTGATAGGTCAGAGACCCCAGATTGCGCAGCGCGATGACATCGTCCTGCTTGGCGGCCTGGAAATAATAGTCCAACGCCTGTTCGATGTCCTTGAAATAGCCGTTCTCGCCGGTTTCGTAGATGTAGCCCAAGCGCACCGCGGCATCGGTGCTCCCGTTTCGGGCCGCCATCTTCAGATAGTCGACCGCGCGCCGCATGTCGCGCGTGACATGCGTGCCTTCGCGGTAGAATGTGCCAAGCCGCAGCAGAGACTGCTCGTATCCGAGGAACGCGGCCCTTTCATAATAGTACAGCGCCTTGTCGAGGTCGGGCGCAACACCTTGCCCGTTCTCGTAGCCATACGCGACGTTGTGCATTCCCATCGGCAGACCGGTTTCGGCAGCCGCCATGTACCAGGCAAATGCAGTCACATCGTCCGCGGGAACGATCTTGCCATCGCCATAGAGCGTGGCGAGCGTGTTCATCGCCAGCCCGCTGCCCTCCATCGCGGCCAGCTCCGAGAACTCGAGCGCCATTTCCAGCTTGCCGCCCTTCATCAAAGCCCGACCAAAGGCGGCGACGACCTCGGCATCGACATTCTGGTTTTTCAGTAGCAGCTCGGCACAGGTCGCCATCGCATTCTCAGCGTCCATGTCCGCCCATTCCACCCCGTCGAAAAGCGGCGACTGGCCCGGAGCGGCGGCGACCATCAGGCACTCATATTCTCCGTCCGAATAGTCGGGCTCGTATGGTGGATCGTCGGGGTCGGGTTCCGGCCGGGGCCGCAGGTCGGAGACCCGCAGGCGTCGTTGCGGTTCTTTGGGGGCGTCGACCTCGGCCGGCGCCAGGGCCCTCCGGTCAGCCCTGCCAGCAGATCGCGCGCAAGTTGGGAATAGATCGAGCACTCCGCGTAGATCTCGGCAAAGCTTTGGATGGCTGCCGCCGACCTGCTGTCCTTGACATCCGCCCAGACCTGTCGGGCCTCGCCGCAATCCGTTTCACCGGCCCAGACTGCGCCCGCCCCGGCCAAAACAGCCGCCGAGGCGACCACACCAAACCGTATCATCCCGTATTTTCCTGCGTCTTTTCTTGTCTGATTGTGCCGCACGCTCTACAGAAGCGCCGATCCCGTCAAGCTTGAAAGGTCGAAACAATGCCCCAAACCGCCGATGACCGCCTGATCGTCGCCCTCGACGTCCCCAACGCGCTGGAAGGGCTGAAGCTGGCCGAGACGCTGGGCGACGCCGTTTCGTTCTACAAGATCGGCCTGGGCATGCTGACCGGGGGCGGGCTGGCGCTGGCCAACGAGCTTAAACAAGAACACGGCAAGCGCATCTTCCTAGACATGAAGCTGTTCGACATCGGCAACACGGTCGAGAATGCCGTGCGAGGGCTGGCGCAGTTCGATCTGGATTTCCTGACCGTCCATGGCGACCCCCACGTGGTGCGTGCCGCTAAGGAAGGCGCAGCAGGCAAGGATCTGAAGATTCTCGCGGTGACGATCCTCACCTCGCTGAACCGTGAAGATCTGGATGCCGGCATGATGAAGGCCGGCGACATGCAGGACATGGTGGTGGAGCGCGCGGCCCGCGCCTTCGAGGCCGGGGCCGACGGCGTGATCGCCAGCCCGCAGGAGGCCGCTCTGATCCGCGCCCTGCCCCAGTCCCAGGACCGACTGATCGTCACCCCTGGTGTGCGGCCCTCGGGGGCCGATCTGGGCGACCAGAAGCGGGTCGCCACCCCGGCCAGAGCGATCGCAGACGGGGCCGATCACATTGTGGTCGGACGACCGATCTATCGTGCCGAAGACCCCAAGGCGGCCGCGCGGTCGGTTCTTGAGGAACTGAAATCGGTGCCGCAGGTTTAAGCGCGGCACGCCTTCGCGCGGGGTCTTTTTCGCAGGAAGCGGCGCGCAACCGATTGACCTTGCGTCACTTTTCCCTCGTTCCGCGCCGAATTGTCCCTGTGCCCGAAAACACACATGCGAAACCTCGGTTTTGCCCGGAGCGTCAAAACCCTGTCAAAATAGGCATTTTCGCGCGATTCTGGGCCAGAGACACTCCCCGACGGACTGCGACTTCCTGAGGTCCGTTACCTCCCCCCGCGCATCGGCGGGGGGTCTTCTTTCTCCTTCCGGAACTCTTCGGCCAACCGCTTTGATCTGGCGCGCGGGCTACGATAGGGTACAGCTTCTGGTTCATCGTCATGCTGCGCATGGAGAATGTGATGCCCGGTCTCTGCCGCGATTGCCTGACCCGTCTGGGTGACGAACGGCGCTGCCCAACCTGCGGCAGCCCGCGGGTTCTGCGCCATCCGGAACTTTTCGACCTGACCATTGCGCATATGGACTGCGACGCCTTCTATGCCTCGGTCGAAAAGCGTGACAACCCCGAGCTGGCCGACAAGCCGGTGATCATAGGCGGCGGGCGGCGCGGGGTGGTGTCCACCGCCTGCTACGTGGCGCGCATCCGCGGCGTGCGCTCGGCCATGCCGATGTTCCAGGCGCTGAAGCTGTGCCCCGACGCGGTGGTGATCAAGCCGCGCATGTCGGTCTATGCCGAGGTCTCGCGCCAGATCCGCGCGATGATGGACGAGCTGACCCCGGACTTGGAGCCGCTGTCGCTGGACGAGGCCTTCATGGACCTGTCGGGCACCCAGCGCCTGCACGGCGCGCCGCCCGCGGTGATGCTGGCGCGGCTGGTCAGGCGGATGAAGGACGAGCTGGGCGTGACCGGCTCGATCGGGTTGTCGCACAACAAGTTCCTGGCCAAGGTGGCCTCGGACCTCGACAAGCCGCGCGGATTCTCGGTGATCGGCAAGGCCGAGACGGCGGAGTTCCTGCATGACAAGCCGGTGCGGCTGATCTGGGGGATCGGCCCGGCGGCTCAGGAGTCGCTGGAGCGGGCCGGCATCCGCACCTTCTCGGACCTGCTGCGTTGGGATCAAGAGGCGCTGACGGCACGGTTCGGCGCGATGGGCCATCGCCTGTGGCATCTGGCGCGCGGACAGGACAAGCGCCGGGTCTCGGCGCACACGCCGATGAAATCCATCAGCAACGAGACCACATTCTTCGAGGACACCTCCGACCCTGACATTCTGGACGGGCATCTGTGGCGGATGGCGGAAAAGGTGGCCGACCGCGCCAAGGCCAAGGCTCTGGCCGGGCGGGTGGTGACGCTCAAGCTGAAACGGGCCAACCACAAGATCCTGACGCGGCGCGTGTCGTTGCGCGACGCAACCCAGATGGCCGACCGGATCTATCGCACCGCGCGCGGCCTGTTCGATCAGGTCGGCGATCAGGGGCCGTACCGCCTGTTGGGTTGCGGCTTGTCAGATCTGTGTCCGGCGGAACAGGCCGATGCCTTGGGCGACCTGCTGGATCCCGGCGCCGCCCAGCGCAGCAAGGCCGAACGCGCTGCGGACGAGATCCGCCGCAAGTTCGGCAGCGATGCAATCGTGAAAGGGCGTGCGCTGCGCTAGCTATTCCGCGGCCAGACGCTCGGGCTGTGCCCCGATCCGGGCGATATCGGCGATCACCCGCGCCAGAACCGCGCGGAACGAGTCAAAGTCGGCGTTGGGTTCGATCGTAGATTCATCCATGTAGAGCGCGCGGTCGATCTCGATCTGTATGGCGTGCTGATTTCGCGCCGGACGGCCGTAGGTCTGCGTCACGTAGGCCCCCGCAAACGGCGTGTTGCGGACCACGGTCAGCCCGGCCGAGACAAAGGCCGCTTCGATCTGATCCACGATCACCCCCGAAGCCGACGCACCGAACCGGTCACCCAGTACAATCTCCGGGCGGCGCCCATGCGCGGTTCCGGCCAGGGCCACCGCCTCGTGCGGCATCGAGTGGCAGTCGACCAGAATCGCCTGCCCGAAGGAGCCGATCGATTCAGCCAGCAGTGATTTCAGCCGGGCGTGATAGGGCCGCCAATAGGTGTCGATGCGCAGACGGGCCTCATCCATGGTCAGCTTGCCGCTGTATATCGCGCGGCCATTTGCCACCACCCGGGGAATCACTCCCAACCCCGAGGCAACGCGCGGATTGTGCCCCGACCGGCGGGCACCCATGATCAAAGCCGGGTCAAGCTCGTCTGCGCTGCGGTTCAGATCCAGAAAGGCCCGTGGCATCTGCGCGGCGATCAGCGGCGCGCCGTGATCCGGGGCAGATGCAAAAAGCTGATCAACGAAGGCATCCTCGGACGAACGAATCACGTCGCGGTTCAGAATCGACCGCTCCAGGAAGGGCTGGGTATAGTTCCGGCCGCTGTGGGGCGAGGAAAACACCACGCACGAGCTGCGTTTCGCGGGCATTTCCAAAGCATATGCGGTGCTGTGCATGTCCACTCCCTCTTTCCGAACAACATAGACCGGAAAATTGTTCGACCAAACCCCTTGAACCCCTGCGCGACTCCTTTTATAGAGCGCTCCACCGGCGCGGGGTTCCGCGCCCCATTTCGTTCTGGGGCGGATCTCGCAAAGGGAAAGTGGGCGGTTAGCTCAGCGGTAGAGCACTTCGTTGACATCGAAGGGGTCACAAGTTCGATCCTTGTACCGCCCACCATCTGTTTCACTGTTTCGGGTCTGACCCGGGGCACCCGCTAACCCAGGCGCTGGCCCGCGCCGCAGGAACTGGAGATAGGCCATGAAGGTCAAGAACTCGCTCCGCTCGCTCAAGAACCGGCACCGCGACTGCCGGGTCGTGCGTCGCAAAGGCCGCGTCTACGTCATCAACAAGACGCAGCGCAAGTTCAAAGCCCGCCAGGGCTGAGGACGGCGAAACACCGTTTCAAGAAACCGCGCCTTTGGGCGCGGTTTTTTTTGTGCTCGATCTTCCCCGCGGCCCCGCCCGAGCCCCTTCCGCACGAGCCATGTGATGCAACAGACCGCCATCGCGTAGGGGGCTGAAGCGAACAGCGCGAATCCTGCCTGTATCGGCCAGCCGATGCCCAACCGTTCGAGTGAAAAGACCATGCGCTCCGCACGCTCCCGCAAATGTGGACCAACGCCGCGCATCCGCTCATCGGTCGTGAAACCGTCAAGATCCACGCTCATTGCAAGCAGTGCAAGATCAAGTGCGAAGTCGCGCCACCACGAAAAAAGGATGGTCAGACCGACGACGAGCAACAAGCCCCGGGTGAACCCGGTCGGAAAAAAGCGAGCAATCTGACGCAAAGCCAGACCGGCCCCGCGACAAGCCCGAAAAGCAACAGCAGCGTCACGGCTTCCAGCAACACTTCGACTATTTCGAGAGCCCTTCCGCCATTTGCGCCGAACCGACCTGACGCCGGCGCTTGCCGCTGTCCGGCGGAGCGGCTCTACCAATTGGCTCCAACATGGTTAACGAACTGGTCAACCCCCACGAGCGCCGCGGCATTTTTGACCAAGTAATTTTGTCAGATTTCCTTGCATCTCGTCCGAAATCGTTTAATTGAGCAAATCAGTCGGGAAATACCCGCTCCTGAGATTCGACAACTGGGACCAACACAGATGAAAACCAAGCGCTTTATCGCCGCCGCCCTGTCGGCCCTGATCGCCGGATCGGC
>NZ_JBXWRZ010000067.1:0-11218 GCF_059613165.1 Ruegeria sp. BHSB172 | reverse complement strand
GTCCGCCCGATGGGTGAGCCCCACTGGTCGGTGAACAGAACGACCGTCACACCCCGATCCGATGCCACCTGCGCCAGCTTCTCCAGATGCGCTTCGTAGCGGCGGATGTCGAAGATCACCAGGACCGAGCTGTCATCCATGTCCAGCAGGTATTGCGGCCACACGTTGGCCGAGTTGCCCAGCATCGTCACGTTGGGCCGGATGATCTGCATGTGGTTGAACAGGTAGTCGGCGTTCGAGCGGGTGATGCGGCCGCCCACGACATAGAGATGCCGCTCGGTATCGGCCAGCAACTGGGCCACGGCGTCGAACATGGACTTGTCCAGCCGCTCCAGCGTGTGCCGCATGTTGGTCCAGACGGCCTGCGCGAAACGGGTGATCGGGTGCTCGGTCTCGTCGTCGACGATCCAGGCGTCGCGTTTCGAGATCGGCTTCTTGATCTGCGCTGCAACCTCCTCGCGCAGGGCGTCCTGAAGGGCGGGAAAGCCGTCAAAGCCCAGTTTGCGCGCCATGCGGATCACCGTCGGGGTCGAGACCTGCGCCGCCGCGGCCAGCTTGGTGATCGATTGCAACCCGGCCATCGGATAATCTTGCAGCAGGATCGAGCCCAGCTGACGTTCGGATCGGGTCAGGTCATCAAGCTCGTCCTGGATGCGTTGCTTGACGGTCTTGGCGACAGAGGCCATCGGCGTCCTCGTATTATTCAATTCGTTACAGAATATGATCGAATGTAAATTTGTCTACAGAAAATTTCTTGACAGGCTGAATTTCGCTGTAACAAATGCTACTCATGATTGCCGCGCCCGAGTCTCCTTTGCTGTCAACGATCGAAGCACCCGCCGCACGGGTGTTGAACGCGCTTGGCCGCGCCCCGGCAGTGCTGGTGTGCGAGCATGCCAGCCGGTTCATTCCGGCGGCGCTGGACGGTCTGGGGCTCGAAGCGGATGCGGCCCGCTCTCACGCCGCCTGGGATATCGGCGCGTTGGAGCTTGCGGTCGAGTTGATGGGCGCCCTGGATGCGCCGCTGGTGCAGGCCCGGGTCAGCCGGCTGGTCTATGACTGCAACCGCCCGCCCGAACGCGCCGATTCCATGCCCGAGGTCAGCGAAGTGTTCGAGGTGCCGGGCAACCGGAACCTAACCCCGGCACAACGTGCCCAACGGGTGCGTGAAATCTACGAGCCGTTCCGGGATCTGCTGTCCAAGACGCTGGACGCGCGCCCGGAACCACCGGTTCTGATCACGATCCACAGTTTCACCCCGGTCTACAAAGGACAAAGGCGCGACGTCGAACTGGGCATCCTGCACGATCAGGACGAGCGCGCGGCTCGGGTGATGCTGGACCATGTCGCAGGCTGCGGCCTGAGGACCGCTTTGAACGAACCCTATTCGGCCGCCGATGGCGTGACCCACACCCTGAGCGAGCACGGCGTCGCCCGCGGCCTTCCGAACGTGATGATCGAGGTCCGCAACGACCTGATCGACACGCCCGCCGGGGTCAACCGTATGGCTGGCATTCTGTCCCCGGTTCTGACCCGGACCATCGCGGCATTTTCGCCAACCGGAACAGAGGAGCAGGTATGAATTTCATGCGGGGATATGTTGCGGTCATCGACCGCATGAACCGCTGGATCGGGCGGGTCGTGATGTACGGCATCTTCGTGATGATGAGTATCCTGTTGTGGTCGTCGATCTCGAAGACCTTTTTCCTTCCGTCGCTCTGGACGCTCGAAGTCGCGCAGTTCGCGATGGTGGCCTATTACATCCTGGGCGGGCCGTATTCGATCCAGATGGGCTCGAACGTGCGGATGGACCTTCTCTACAGCGAATGGTCGCACCGGCGCCGGGCCTGGACCGACGCCATCACCGTGCTGTTCCTGATCTTCTACCTGGGTGTGATGATCTATGGCGGCTTCGACTCGCTCAGCTATTCCCTGCAGTATGGTGAGCGCAGCCCGACCGCGTGGCGCCCCTATTTGTGGCCAATCAAGGTGATCATGGTCGTGGGGCTGATCCTGATGCTGCTGCAGGCCATTTGCGAGCTTTTCAAAGATATTCTGCGCCTCAAGGGCGATGACATCCCGCGCGAGGTGATCTGATGTCGTATGAATTGATCGCCATTCTGATGTTCTCGACCATGATGCTGATGCTGCTGACCGGTCAGCGCGTGTTCGGTGCCATCGGCTTTGTGGCCGTGGTGGCTGCGCTGCTGCTGTGGGGAGACCGCGGCGGCTATGATATCGGGTTTTCGGCCGCGATGAAGCTGATGAAATGGTACCCGCTGCTGACGCTGCCGATGTTCATCTTCATGGGTTACGTTTTGGCCGAGTCCAAAATCGCCGACGACCTGTACAAGATGTTCCATGTCTGGATGGGCGGACTGAATGGCGGGCTGGCCATTGGCACGATCGGCTTGATGGTGCTGATTTCGGCAATGAACGGGCTGAGCGTGGCAGGCATGGCGATCGGGGCCACGATTGCGCTGCCCGAGCTGCTCAAACGCGGCTATGATAAGAAAATGGTGACCGGGGTTATCCAGGCCGGGTCATCGCTGGGCATTCTCGTGCCGCCGTCGGTGGTGCTGGTTCTCTATGCGATGATCGCGCGTCAGCCGGTGGGGCAGCTGTGGCTGGCGGGTATCCTGCCGGGCCTGATGATGGCGGGGATGTTCATCCTGTACATCGTGATCCGCTGCCGGATAAACCCGGAACTCGGCCCGGCCCTGTCCAAGGAAGAGCGCGACGTGCCAATGGCGGAGAAGCTACGGCTGCTGCGCGCGGGTCTGCTGCCGCTGGCGATTTTCGCGGCAATGATGGTGCCCTTCGTCAATGGCTGGACCTCGCTGGTCGAAAGCTCGGCCATCGGTGCGCTGACGGCCTTTGCCGCCGCGGTTCTGAAAGGGCGGATGACGCGCAAGGTGTTCGAGGTCTCGGTCCGTTCGACCCTGGGCATCACCTGCATGTTCATGTGGATCATCCTGGCCGCCTTGGCCTTTGGCGCGGTGTTCGATGGGCTGGGCGCCGTGCGCGCGATCGAGACGCTGTTCACCGAACGGCTGGGCCTGAACCCGTGGGTGATCCTGATCCTGATGCAGCTAAGCTTCATCGTGATGGGCACCTTCCTGGACGACACCGCGATGCTGGTGATCGTTGCGCCGCTGTACGTGCCGCTGGTGGGGGAACTGGGGTTCGACCTGATCTGGTACGGGGTGCTGTACACGATCACCACGCAGATCGCCTATATGACGCCGCCCTTCGGCTATAACCTGTTCCTGATGCGGGCCATGGCCCCGCCCGAGATTTCGCTGCGCGACATCTACGGCTCGATTCTGCCCTTCGTGATGGTGATGACGCTGGCGCTGGCCATCATAATGACCTTCCCGCAGATCGCGCTGTGGCTGCCCGACTACATCTACAACAAATGACCCCGGACATACCGGGGCACATGCGAGAGGATGGTCTCTCGCCCATAGAAACCGACAACGGAGAGAGAAGATGACGAACAGACGCACATTCCTGAAAGGGGCCGCCGCGGCCCCGGCAGCCGCGCTGGCCACGCCCGCACTGGCGCAATCCACGATCCGCTGGCGCATGCAGACATATGCCGGCCCCGCGCTGGCCGAGCATGTGATCGATCCGGCCATCAAGATGTTCAACCAGATCGCCGGCGACCGGATGCAGATCGAGCTGTTCTATGCCGACCAGCTGGTGCCCACGGGCGAGCTGTTTCGCGCCATGCAGCGCGGCACGATCGACGCGGTGCAGTCGGATGATGACTCGATGGCCTCGCCCACTGAGGTAACCGTGTTCGGCGGCTATTTCCCGTTTGCCTCGCGCTATTCGCTGGACGTTCCGGTCCTGTTCAACCAGTACGGTCTGAACGAGATCTGGGACGAAGAATATTCCAAGGTGGGCGTCAAGCACATCTCGGCCGGCGCCTGGGACCCGTGCCATTTCGCCACCAAGGACCCGATCAACAGTCTTGAGGACCTGAAGGGCAAGCGGGTCTTCACCTTCCCGACGGCGGGCCGGTTCCTGTCGCAGTTTGGCGTGGTCCCCGTGACCCTGCCGTGGGAGGACATCGAGGTTGCCGTGCAGACCGGCGAGCTGGACGGCATCGCCTGGTCGGGCATCACCGAGGATTACACCGTCGGCTGGGCGGATGTGACCAACTACTTCCTGACCAACAACATCTCGGGCGCCTGGGCCGGGTCGTTCTTTGCCAACATGGACCGCTGGAACGAATTGCCCGAAGACCTGCAGACCCTGTTCCGAGTCTGCACCGACCAGTCGCACTACTACCGTCAGTGGTGGTACTGGGGCGGCGAGGCATCACTGCGCGTGAATGGTGACAAGCTGAAGCTGACCACCATCCCCGACGAGGAATGGGCGCAGGTCGAAGCGGCCGCCGTTGCCTTCTGGGATGAGATCGCCGCCGAGTCCGAGACCAAGGCCAAGGTCGTCGAGATCATCAAGCGCTACAACGCCGACATGCAGAAGGCCGGGCGTCCATATCGCTATAGCTAAATCTGATACTCCGGCGCGCGGGTTGAATCGTGCGCCGGGGGTTCTGGCCGGTGCCCGTTCGGGCGCGGGTGACCGCAAGAGCAAGTTCGCCAGTGTGAGACTAGGCCGGGGTCTTGGAAGTGACGAGGAATGAGAACAATGGGCATTGACGCGATTTTGGCGGATCTGAAGGTCCAGGTCGATGAAGGCGATGTGGATACCGTGCTTGTCTGCATGGTGGACATGCAGGGCCGCCTGATGGGCAAGCGCTTTCATGCGGGGCATTTCGTGGCCGGCGCGTGGCGCGAGACCCATTGCTGCAACTACCTGCTGGCCACCGATCTCGAGATGGCGACGCCGGACGGCTATGCCTCGACCAGCTGGGAGCGCGGCTATGGCGACTATGTCATGAAGCCCGACCTGAGCACCCTGCGCCCGGTGCCGTGGCTGGAGGGCACGGTGATGGTGATGTGCGACGTGCTGGATCACCACACGCATGAAGAGGTGCCGCATTCTCCGCGCGCCATTCTGAAGAAGCAGGTCAATCGCCTGAAGGCCATGGGCTATGAGGCGATGTGCGCGACCGAGCTGGAGTTTTTCCTGTTCGAGAAGAGCTTCGACCAGATCCGCAAGGAGGGATTCCGCGACCTGCAGCCGATCTCGGGCTACAACGAGGATTACCACATCCTTCAGACCACCAAGGAAGAGCATGTGATGCGGCCGATCCGCAATCACCTGTGGAACGCGGGCATTCCCGTCGAGAATTCAAAGGGCGAGGCCGAGGCCGGCCAGGAAGAATTGAACATCAAATACGCCCCGGCCATGCAGACGGCAGAGTATCACTCGATCGCCAAGAACGCGGTCAAGGAGATTGCATTCCAGCAGGGCCATGCGGCGACCTTCCTGCCGAAATGGCATCATGACCGGGTCGGAAGTTCGTCGCATGTGCATCAGTCGCTTTGGGCGGACGGGCAGCCGGCATTTTTTGACAAGGCCGACCCGCTGGGCATGTCGGACCTTATGAAGAGCTACATGGCGGGCCTGCTGAAATACGCGGCTGATTATACCTATTTCATGGCGCCCTACATCAACAGCTACAAGCGGTTCATGAAGGGCACCTTCGCGCCGACGCGGATCATCTGGTCGGTGGACAACCGCACTGCGGGGTTCCGGCTGTGCGGCGATGGCACCAAGGCGGTGCGGGTGGAGTGCCGGATTCCGGGTTCGGACATGAACCCCTATCTGGCCATCGCCGGAATGCTGGCCGCGGGGATCGCGGGCATCGAGGAGGGGCTGGAGCTGCAGCCGCCGACCAAGGGCGATGTCTATCAGGGGGATACGGGCATGATTCCGGGTAACCTGCGTGCGGCGCGGGATGCGCTGCATGGGTCGTCCATGCTGCGGGCGGCCATGGGCGATGACGTGGTGGACCACTATGTGCGTGCCGCCGAGGTCGAGATCGAGGAATTCGAGCGCGTGGTGACCGATTGGGAGATTGCCCGCGGGTTCGAGCGGGCATAAAGGGCGGATGTGAGGGGCCAGCCCCTCACGCTCCCCGTGATATTTTTGGCCAGATGAAGCAGCGGGCCTGTTTTGCTTGAGGATGGAGTGACCATGGGTCAGGTGTTGAAATGTATCTCGCCGATCGACGGATCGGTGTTTGCCGAGCGGACTGCGCTGGATCGTGACACGGCATTCGCCGCAGCGGGCCGGGCACGTGCAGCGCAGGCGGATTGGGCGGCGCGGCCCTTGCAGGAGCGGATCGATCTGGTGATGGCCGGCGTTGCAGCCGTGGGGGCGATGAATGACGAGATCGTGCCGGAACTGGCGCGGATGATGGGCCGGCCGGTGCGTTATGGCGGCGAGTTCGGCGGTTTCAACGAACGCGCGACCTACATGGCGGGCATCGCGAGCGATGCGCTGGCCGATATTGCCGTGGGTGAGGACAAAACATTCAAGCGCTACATCAAGCGCGTGCCGCATGGAGTGGTGTTCGTTGTGGCGCCCTGGAACTATCCGTACATGACGGCGATCAACACGGTGGCGCCCGCCTTGATCGCGGGCAACACGGTTGTGCTGAAACATGCCACGCAGACCCTGTTGGTGGGCGAGCGGATGGCGCGGGCCTTCCATTCGGCAGGGGTGCCCGAGGATGTGTTCCAGAACCTGTTTCTGAGCCATGACGTGACCAACGAATTGATCGCTGGCAAGGCGTTCGATTTCGTGAACTTCACCGGCTCGGTTGCCGGAGGGCAGGCGATGGAACGGGCGGCGGCCGGCACCTTTACCCCCGTCAGCACCGAGTTGGGGGGCAAGGATCCTGGCTATGTCATGGACGACGCCGATCTGGATGCGGCGGTCGAGACGCTGATCGACGGGGCCATGTTCAACTCGGGCCAGTGCTGCTGCGGGATCGAGCGGATCTATGTGCATGAAAGCCTGTATGACGATTTCGTTGCCAAGGCGGTCGAGATCGTCATGGGCTACAAGCTGGGCAATCCGCTGGACCCTGAGGCGACGCTGGGACCGATGGCCAACGTGCGCTTTGCAGACGAGGTGCGCGCGCAGATCGCCGAGGCCGTGGCCGCCGGCGCCGTGGCGCATATCGAGACCTTTGCCGAGGATGACGGCGGCGCCTATCTGACGCCGCAGATCCTGACCAATGTCACCCACGACATGCGCGTGATGCGCGACGAAAGCTTCGGCCCGGTCGTGGGGATCATGAAAGTGTCCTCGGATGACGAGGCCATTGCCCTGATGAATGACAGCGAATTCGGCCTGACCGCCTCGCTGTGGACGCGCGACGTGGCGCGGGCCGAACGCATCGGCGACCGGATCGAGACCGGAACCGTGTTCATGAACCGGGCCGACTATCTGGACCCGGGCCTGTGCTGGACCGGGTGCAAGAATACCGGCCGTGGCGGCGGCTTGTCGGTCATCGGATATCACAACCTGACACGTCCCAAATCCTACCACCTGAAGAAGGTGACGGGCTGAGGGCGATTTGCCTGCCCCGGACCGACCCCCTCGCCGGGGCAGGCCTCAGACACAAGGAAAGCTGACATGAGTCTTGTTGGAAACTGGTCCTATCCGACCACGATCAAATTCGGTGCTGGCCGCATCAAGGAACTGCCCGAGGCCTGCGCGGCGGCGGGGATCAAGCGCCCGCTGTTGGTGACCGACCGCGGTCTGGCCGATCTGCCGATCACCGCGACAACGCTGGACATTCTCGAGGCCGCAGGCCTGGGCCGGAGCCTGTTCAGCGAGGTCGACCCGAACCCGAACGAAAAGAATCTCGAGGCCGGTGTGGCCGCCTACAAGGCGGGGGAACATGACGGTGTGATCGCGTTCGGTGGCGGCTCGGGGCTGGATCTGGGCAAAATGGTCGCCTTCATGGCCGGTCAGACCCGCCCGGTCTGGGATTTCGAGGATATTGGCGATTGGTGGACCCGCGCGGATGCCGACGCCATAGCTCCGATCATCGCGGTGCCGACGACGGCCGGCACCGGCTCGGAAGTGGGCCGTGCCAGCGTCATCACCAACTCGGAAACCCATGCCAAGAAGATCATCTTCCACCCAAAGGTGCTGCCGACCGTGGTGATCTGCGACCCTGAACTGACCGTGGGCATGCCGAAATTCATCACCGCCGGCACCGGCCTGGATGCCTTTGCGCATTGTGTCGAGGCCTATTCCAGCCCGCATTACCATCCGATGAGCCAGGGCATCGCGCTGGAAGGGATGCGGCTGGTCAAAGACTATCTGCCGCGCGCCTATGCGGACGGCACGGACATTGAGGCCCGCGCCCAGATGATGAGTGCGGCCGCCATGGGAGCGACGGCTTTCCAGAAGGGGCTGGGTGCGATCCACGCCATGAGCCACCCGATCGGCGCGGTGTTCAACACCCATCATGGCACCACCAACGCGGTCTGCATGCCCGCGGTTCTGGAGTTCAATGCCGCTGCGATTGCCGACCGGTTCGACGCGGCCGCAGCCTATCTGGGCATTTCGGGTGGGTTCGACGGATTTCGGGCCTTCGTGCAGGAATTCAACGACTCGCTGGGGATCCCGCGCAAGCTGTCCGATCTGGGCGTGACCGAGGATGCGATCCCCGACCTGGTCAAGGGTGCGATCGTCGATCCGTCCTGCGGCGGAAACCCGATCGAGTTGACCGAGGACAACCTGACCCAGCTGTTCCGCGCGGCGCTGTAAGCGCAACGCCGGGCCACTTGAAACCCCGGCGGCGATTGCTTGACGTTCGCGGATGCGGCCCGCAAGTTGGGTCCGCAACATGGTGGCCGGTGGGGCCAACGATGGATAGGAGCATCGGTATATAGATGCGAACGCCAACATGACGCAGCCGGACTGGACCGACCGGTTCAATGGAACTCGCCGCTTGCCGGACCGGGTCCGCGACCGGCTGCGCAAGGCGGCGCGTATCGTGCGGGTTGCGAAGGGTGCGCAGGTGTTTGGCCCGGACAATGTGCCCGAAAGCCTGTTGTTTCTTTACGCTGGTCGAATTCGGGTGTCCCAGCGGTCCGATACGGGGCGCGAGATCGTGCTGTATCGCGTCGAGGCCGGCGACAGCTGCGTTCTGACTACGGCCTGCATGCTGGCCGAGGAGGCATACAATGCTCAGGGGATCGCGGAAACGGACGTGACGGCCGTTGTTCTGCCAAAGGCCGAGTTCGACCGGCTGGCGGCCGAAGAAGACGCGTTTCGCAGCTTTGTCTTCGAGGCCTATTCGCGCCGGTTGATCGATCTGTTGCGGGTGGTTGATGATGTCGCCTTCGGGCGCATCGATGTGCGGTTGGCGGAACGGTTGCTGGCGCTGGCAGGCGAGTCGTCCGAGATACAGGTGACCCACCAGCAACTGGCCGACGAGCTTGGAACCGCCCGTGAAGTGATCTCTCGTGTCCTGAACGATTTTCAGAAGCGCGAGTTGATCACCCAGTCGCGCGGGCGAGTCACCCTTGCCGACAAGGCTGCATTGCAGTCGCTGGCGCAAAGCGGCTGAGTTTTTCCTGAAATCCACCGGCTTTCGTGACATTGTCACTGAAGGGGCCGGAAACCTGCCCTATGTGTTATTCAAGACTTGGAATGTAGAGTGTACTTGGCATTTGCCAGCAAACTGCCGTTTTTCGACGGCGGCATCGAAAAATGGGGTGCAGTGATTGTCGGCGTAGTGATGCTGATCACTTCGGCGCTGCGGATCTGCCCGCTTGACGGTGCCTTCGGCATCAAAACCTGTAAGAGGACCTGAGATGGAGACTGTATTTACACCTTTCGCTTCTTTCGGGGGCGGTTTGCTGATCGGCCTGGGGGCCGTTCTTCTGATGCTGGGGCTGGGTCGCATCATGGGGGCGACCGGGATCATGTCGGGGCTGGTTTTTCCCGAGAACGTCTCGGAGTTCTCATGGCGTCTGGCTCTGGTGGCAGGCATGATCGTGGCGCCGGGGCTGATCTTCGCGGTCACCGGCACGATGCCCGCGATTGACGTACCGGTCAGCCCGCTGATGATTGCCGTCGGAGGTGTCATCGTCGGACTCGGTGCCAGCCTCGGGTCCGGGTGTACGTCGGGCCACGGTGTCTGCGGCCTGTCGCGCCTGTCGGTGCGGTCGCTGGTGGCGGTACCGACCTTCATGGCGACCGCGGCCATCACCGTTTTCATCATTCGCCATGTGATCGGAGGGTAAGCCGATGAAACTGTTTCATACCTTCCTGACCGGCCTCGTCTTCGGCGTGGGGATTGCCATCTCGGGCATGATGAACCCGGCCAAGGTCCTGAACTTCTTTGACATTGCCGGCACCTGGGACCCCAGCCTTGCCTTCGTGATGGGCGGTGCGCTTGTGGTGACCTTCATCGGCTATCGGCTGATTTGGCGCCGGGACGCGCCCCTGTTCGCCGCGCGGTTCCAGATTCCGACCTCGACCGTCATCGACGGCAAGCTGATCGGTGGTTCGGCCCTGTTCGGCATCGGGTGGGGTATTGCCGGGTTCTGCCCCGGAGCGGCCCTCCCGGCCCTGGGTACCGGACGGTGGGAGGTGGTGTTGTTCCTGGGGGCCGTCGCCGTGGGCCTGGTCCTGGCCCGGATCCTGCAGGGCAAACCATTGTTTTCGCGCTCGGCCAAGGCCTGAGCGCCCAAGAGGAGACACAATCATGAACGATCAGAAATCAATCGACGCCCACAACCAGCGGATGGCGGATGCGATTGCAACGCCGATTGCCGAGTATCCGGTCGATCTGAGCGTCAAGCCCGAGGTTCAGGGCTTCTACGACGAGGCGACGGCGACGATCAGCTATATCGTCAAGGACCCCACGTCGAACGCTTGCGCGATCATCGACAGCGTGATGGACATCGACTATGCCGCCGGCCGGATCACCTTTGAACATGCCGATCTGCTGATCGCCGAGATCGAAAAGCAGGGGCTGAAGTTGGAGTGGATCATCGAGACGCATGCGCATGCCGACCACCTGTCGGCGGCGCCCTACATCCAGCAGAAGCTGGGCGGCAAGATCGGTATCGGCGAGAACATCAAGATCGTGCAGGAGGTCTTCGGCAAAATCTTCAACGAAGGCACCGAGTTCCAGCGCGACGGCAGCCAGTTTGATGCGCTGTTCACCGATGGCATGACCTACAAGATCGGCAACATGACCGCTTTTGCCATGCACACGCCGGGCCATACGCCGGCCTGCATGACCCATGTGATCGGCGAT
>NZ_JBXWRZ010000066.1:0-11908 GCF_059613165.1 Ruegeria sp. BHSB172 | reverse complement strand
CTCGGAGATCGTCATCACCCGCGTCGCCTGTTTTTTGGCCAGCCAGCATTTGGCCTGCCACAGGCGGAAGTTCAGCTTTCGGGGAAAGATCAGGTCGGGAAACCGCTCGGGGATCGTGTCGTGAAAGCACACCACGCTGGGTCGCCGCGCAAGCAGGGGAAAATAGGAATAAACCGCCGGATAGAAGAACAGGTCGCACTGAATCTGCCTGGCGGCCCGCGCCATCGTCATCAGGTCGGCGCCTTTGCGGGCCCGCGCGCCTGAAGAGGCCTCGGAGATCGAAGCCCCGGACCCGGCGACCCGTATCTCGACCCCGTCCGGCACCACACGCGTGGGGGGTTGATCGAACAGCAGCGTGTACCGGTACCCCGTGTCCCGGCTGACCAGCGCGTGGATCAGGTTGCGGGTGAAGCGGCCAAACCCGCGTTCGTTTTCCCACGATGTTGCGTCAACGGCGATATGTGTCAAAACCCAGAAACCTCGAAACAAGAAACACTGAAAAAAACCGTCAATTACGGGGCGCCGTGGCGCGATTGAAGATAGGTGCGTGTGGCGTCGAGCCCGGCGGGCAAATCGTATTCAGGCCGATAGCCCAGGCGCGCGCGGGCGAGGTCGATCCGGCAGACCCCATGTGCCGCGAACAGTTCGAGCATGGCGTGGTCGGGAAAGACCTCGGCCGGACCGGGCAGTCGGCGCTTCAACTCGTGAACCATGGTTTCGAACTTCTCGCGACCGATCAGGCTGCGGGCGGCGGCGCTGACGCGCGCGGCCAGAGCTGGCCGGTCGGGCGGGGCGTCCTCCGATGGCGCGGGCAGCCGGGCCTGCAGCGCGGCCAGTGGGGAATGGCGCACCTGACCCCGCCCGATGATCCGGGCATAGCCAAGCAGCAGGTCCGACCAGGCGAAAGGTGCCGCGCCGGAAATGATGAAACGCTCGCGGTCCAGATCCGGCAGGATCGCCGCGCGCAACAGAGCCTGCACCAGATCATCGACGAATACCCCGTTGCAGACACCTTCGGGATCGGGCAGGACCACCGTTCCACGCGCCAGCCAGTCGGCCAGCTGGTCGGTCCACATCCGGCTGTGCGGGCCATAGACCAGCGTCGGCTGCAGGATCGCCGCGGGGCAGTTGCCTTGCATCAAGGCCTGCTCCATGGCCTGCTTGGCCTGCCGATAGGCCGACCCGCCCGGCCTTTGCATGGGGCTGTTTTCATCCAGATCCTGATGTGGCCAGCCGTCATGCACGACGATCGAGCTGACATGGACGATCCGGCCGACGCCCGCGGTTTCGGCGGCGGATCTGAGCACCTCGAAATCCGCAAGGTTTTGGGTTGCGGGTGCGCGCATGTCATACGCGAGGTGAAACAGCACCTGATGGCCGCGCAAGGCGGCCTGCATCAGAGGTCGGTCAGACAGGGCGCCCACCTCGACCCGGACCCCGAGCGCGGCAAGATCGCGCGTGCCGTGCCGGGTTCTGAGCAAAGCGGTGACGTTTGCCCCGGCCTGGGTCAGCTGTTCCAGCAGCCGCCGACCGACGAACCCCGTGGCACCGGTGACAAAGACTGGGCAGCCAGCAAGGTCCTGCCATTGGGCTTGGTTCCCGGTGTGGGTCCGATCCGTCAAAACTCGATCCAAAGCAACATGTTGTCCGAGGTCAGCCTAGCGCAACGCGCTGGCCTGTGCTACTGCGCAGGAAAGGAATGTTGGATTGGAGCGCGGGTTTTGCGCCGGGCCACCGCCGGATCCGCGATTGAAGGACCGAGCACCGTAAGGGGCCGTTCCCAAGGTTGATTGTCGTGTGCGCTGGACCGGTGCGGTCGGGCGAAAGTATTGAGTGAAGGAGTTGTTTCATGCGTATCGGGGTTGTCGGCGGGGCCGGTAAAATCGGGAAATTGCGGGTCGAGACCATCCAGGAGTGCCCGGACACGACGCTGGCGGCCGTCATGGATCTGTCGGAAGAGGGTGCCCGGGCCGTAGCCGGCGGGGCGCCGGTCTTCACCGACCTGGACCGGTTTCTGGACACCGATATGGATGCCGTCGTGGTCTCGACACCGCCGCACCTGCACGAGGCCCCCTGCCTGGGCGCGCTTGCGCGGGGGCGGCATGTGCTGGTCGAGAAACCGATGGCCAACTCGGTCGAGACCTGCCGCCGGATCCTGAAGGCGGCCGCAGCCGCGAACCGGGTCGTCGCGACCGGGTTCAACATGCGGTATTACCCGGCCTTCGCCTATGTAAAGGACGCCGTGACCAGCGGCCAGATCGGAACGCTGACCCATGTGCGGGCCTTCGGCGGCCATGACGGGCTAGCCCATTTCGCCCACGATTGGGAATACCGGACCCCGCTGGCGGGCGGCGGCGCGATGTGGGACATCGGGATTCACCTGACCGACCTAGTGCGGCATCTGCTGGGCGAGGTTACGTCGGTCTATGGCGTGGCTAGCGAGTCCGTCTGGAACTTGGCGGGGTCCGAGGACAATGCCATGGCGATCTTCCGCAATCCCGACGGGCTGGCCGCGATCTATCAGGCCACATGGGATGAATGGCGTGGATACGACTTTGCCATCGAGGCACATGGAACCCACGGGCTGGTGCGCGGGGCCTATGCGCCGATGAAGAACGTGCTGGTGACCCTGCCGGAACCGGGCGGAAAACCGGTCACGACCACCCGGCACTATTTCGACATCGCGGTCCGGGAAAAGCTGCGGTCGTGGAAATCGACGGCCAAGTTATCCTTCGCCGAGGAACTAAGGGATTTCCTGAAACTGTGCGACGGGGACCTGAGCGTCCGGATTGCCGACGGGAATGCCGGTCTCCGCGCGATCGAGATCGCCTTGGCGGTGGCCGAGAGCAGCCGCGCCAACGCGCCGGTCGAGTTGCCCCGCTTGCTGCCCGAGCGTCCTTGACCGGGATCAGGCGTGGTCGGGTTCCGGCCCCTGCACGTAGCCTGCAAGCTCGCCCAACGCCCACATCGTGACGATCAGAAAGATCAGGGGGGATGCTTTCCAGAAGTCGCGCAGATGTATCCGTTTCTTCCGCTGGGTTGAATAGTGCCGCGCAAACAGAACGAAGGGCAGCAAGGGGGTCACAGCGGCGCGAAAGACACGCTTGGCGGCCGAAATCTCGCCGGAATGTATCCGCGCGTATTTTCGCCCCCAATGAAACCACTCGACCGCCAGCTGATGTGTCGGGATGCGTGGCCGGAATTGCGTTGTGCGGGGGTGTTCTGACAGGACCAGCTTGTGACCAGCCGCCTGTAATGCCGCGTGGATCGAGGGTTCGTAGAACCGCTCTTTGTAGAGGGCCTGCAATTCACGCAGGGTATCGGCCCGATAGCAGACGTTTGTTGCCGACAGAAAATCGGCCTCGGAGGTCGGGATCGGCGGCATGTAGCGGCTGAAGTCACAGATGTGAACCGCCCAATTCCACGCCGTGTCGTGGCCGTTGTCCACGCATCCCCCCACTGCGGCCGCGCCGGTTTGCCGTTGCAGGTCGATGGCGGAGGCCACCCAGTCTTCCCGCGGGATGCCCCGGTCTTCGACCATGCCGATCAACCGGCCGCGCGCGGCCTTGACGCCCTCGGCGCGGCGAATGTCCCAGAACCGGTGCAGTTCGAGCGCGTTGCGCGGCACCTGGCCCCGGGCGACCACGCCCAGATCCAGAAACCGGAACTCGGGGAAATCGGTCTGCAGGTCGGCGGCTTCGCGCGATAGCTGGTCGTAGGGAATGATGACTTCGAACTGATGCGTGCCTGACTGGTTCCGCAGTGCGTTCAGACAGTTGCGCAGCGCAGCGCCTCCATCGACGATGGCGACGATCACGGACAATTCGGGTCGGGTCGGATCGGACATCGGCCGCTATCCCGCTAGCGGACCTTGGACAGGGACTGTCCGGCCCCGAACCAGTAACCCGAAATCTCACCCGCCCCCCAGGACAGCGCAAAAGGCACCAGAAGCGGCAGCGACCGAAGCAGCTGTGGCACATGCCTCTTCTTGGACAGGATGTTGCGGACCACCCGCGCAAAGACGACCGGCGGCAGGGCAAAGGCCAAACAACCCATCAGGGCGCGTTTCGTCGCGGGTTCGCCGTGGACCCGCGCCCCGGCGAAGCTTTTGGAGTAGAGATATCGCTGTGCCATATACAGCCCGAAGGTGTAGTGCATCTTGTGGCCGGCGACGATGTCGTTGCGCATGACCAGTTTCGCGCCTGCCTGGCGCATGTGGTCATGCAGATGGTTTTCCCATTTGCCGTGGTCCAGCAGCGCATCGTATTTGCGGAGCAGGTCGCGTCGATACACGGTGTTGTTGCCGGGCAGCCAATCACACGGCCCGTCGACCAGCGGCGGCAGGACCGCGCTGTATTCACACAGGAACGCCGCCCAATCGATCAGCGAGTCTGTCGCCTCGTTATCGACCGGCCCGGCAACCGCATCCGCGCCGGCGGCGATCTCTTCCAGCATCCGGGCCGTCCAATCCGGCGGGACGATGACGTGATCCTCGATCACGCCGACCGCATCCGCAGAGGCCGTCCGGATGCCAACTGCCCGCATCTGCGGGATCGTGGCTTCGGCGCCCACCGAGATGACATGAACGTCGGGAAACTCGGCCTGGACCTTCTGGGCAAAGCCGCAGCCCAGACGCTCGACCGCCAAGACCTCGGGTCTGGGGCCGGTCTGGTTGCGCAGCGCGGTCATGCAGCCTTGAAAATCGGAATAGGAATTGACGCAGGGTATGACGACCGAAATCTGATGTGGTTTCATGACTAAATCTCCAATCCTGATCGTAATGCAAAACCGGTCGTCTGCGCGCCCATAATCCGAAATATTGAATTTGAACGTGCTTGAACACAGCGATCAAAGGTCGGCTGGCCAACTGTCAAAAAAAATTGCCCATTGATTCAAACGTGACCGGATTGTGGCATCAGTGGCAACAGTCCTGATTTGGGCTTCGCGGGCGAAACCGGCTTGGCCAATCCGTGCGGGGGCATGGATTTGGCCATCCGCCCTGATCTGATCCAGCCTGGGCCGCTGCGTTTTCCGCGGCCAGTCGTACAAAGGGCGTTGATATGCGTGGCGTCGCACATGTGCTCTTGTTACACCTTCACTACCGAATGCAGTTGGAATGAACCATGCAGACAGAACCCGGAACGGATGTCCGCCAGCCCCTGCGCATCGCGCAGATGTGTACCGATTTCGGAATGGGTGGAATAGCACGCCATGCGCTGGACCTGAGCACTTGGCTGACGGGTCGCGGGCATGAAATCTATCTGGCCGGCAGCCCCGGAAACTGGGCGAACGAACAACTGAGCGATCGATTTCTGTCGGTTCCGACGCGCGGTGTTGCGGCGGATGGCGGGTCGGTTCTGCGGCGACTGTCAAACGCGGGGCGGGGCGCGCAGTCGCTGCGTCGCTGGTTGCGCGAGGCGAACGTCGACGTGATCCATGCGCATGAATCCGCTCCGGCCCTGGTGGCATTGCTGGCGCGGATGGGTCTGAACATTCCGCTGGTCGTGACCTATCACGGCTCGGACCCCGACCGGATCAGGGGGTTCGGCGCCATTGCGCGCCATGCCGACCTGATCGTCACGCCCAGCCACCGCGCGGCCGAGGACCTCGTGGTGATCGGGGGTATTTCCAAGGGCAAGCTGCGGGTGATCGGCCTCGGGATCAAGCCGCCCCCCGTAGACCAGCCGGAAGACGTGGCCGCGTTGCGCGACCACCTGTTGCGCGGGGGCACGCGCCTGGTCGTGACCATCGCCCGGGTGGCGCATCAGAAAGGGATCGACATTCTGATCGAGTGTGTGGCGCGCCTGAAGGGCAGCCACCCCGAATACCGCTTCGTCGTGGTCGGCGATGGGCCGCTGGATCGCGAGATGCAGGCGTTGGCCACGGATCGCGGCCTGGACGGGTATCTGCAGTTCGTGGGGCGGACGGATGTTCCGTACCGGTATCTGCGGGCGGCGGATCTGATGCTTTTGACCTCGCGGTGGGAGGCCCTTCCGATCTCGATTGCCGAGTCGCTGCAGACCGGCACACCGATCGTCGCGACGGATTGTTCCGGGGTGCACGAACTGGTCGACGACACGGTCGGGGCCTGCGTTCCCATCGGTGATGTCGCGGCGATCACGCAGGCGGTGACAGAGGTGCTGGAAGATGATGCGAAACGCGCGGCCATGGCGGCAAACGCGTTTCAGAGATCGAAAGCGTCCCGCTTTGACCCCGACCATATCAACCGGCAGATCGAAAGCCTGTATCTTGGGCTGCAGGAGCGGTAGGCCCGGTCGGTGGCGACTTGTGCCTTTCGATCGGGGCGGGGATCGTGTTTCATGCCCCGAAGGTGTTGGTTCTTGAGTATTGTGACATGCGTTCGTTGAAAATCCTGATGTTCACGACCTTCTATCCGCCCTATTCCTTCGGTGGCGACGCGGTGGGCATCCAGCGCATGGCACGGGCGCTTGTCGCGCGCGGGCATGACGTGACCGTGGTGCATGACGAGGACAGCTATCTGATCCTCGGCGGCAAGCCCCAACCCGAAGGCGACCCGGACGGAGTGCGCCGGATCGGACTGCGCAGTCGCTATGGCATGCTGTCGAACCTTCTGACCCAGCAGACCGGCCGCCCGGTGGTGCACGCGGGCCGCATTCGTCAGATTCTGGACCAGCAGCAGCCGGATATCATCTGGCACAACAACACCTCGCTCATCGGAGGGCCGGGCCTGCTACCGATGGGATCGGGCCTGAAGATCTATGAGGCGCATGAACACTGGCTGGTGTGTCCCACCCATGTCCTGTGGCGCCATGGGCGCGAGCTGTGCGACAAACGCCAGTGCCTGCGCTGTGTCCTCAGCTACCGGCGCCCACCACAGCTGTGGCGGTATACCGGGGCGCTGGACCGCGCCTTGGACCACATGGACCTGATCGTCGCAAAAAGCGAATTCAGCCGCGCCAAGCATCGCGAATTCGGGCTGCGCCACGACATGCAGGTGCTGCCGTATTTCCTGCCCGACCTGCACCCATCGGCGCTGCCCGAACCGGCCGTGCATGACCTCCCTTATTTTCTGTTCGTCGGTCGCCTGGAAAAGATCAAGGGTTTGCAGGACGTGTTCCCTGCCTTTGACCGATACCCCGATGCCGACCTGCTGATCCTGGGCGACGGCGACTATGCGCCCGATCTGAAACGACAGGCCGCGGGCAACCCGCGGATCCGGTTCCTGGGCCGCAAGACGCTGGATGAGCTCAATGCCTATTACCGGGGGGCGATCGGTCTGATCGTGCCCTCGGTGTGCTATGAAACCTTCGGCATCATCCTGATCGAGAGCTTCCGACTGGGAACGCCGGTGATTGCCCGGCGTCTGGGCCCCTTTCCTGAAATCGTCGAGCGGGCCGGAGGTGGGGCGCTGTTCGACACGCAAGAGGATCTGATCGCTGCCATGCGTGAACTGCAGCACGAGCCGGGGCGGCGCGACAGCCAGGGCCGTGCCGCGCGCGCCGCGTTTCTGGAAATCTGGCACGAAGACAAGGTTCTGGCCGCCTATGGTGCCGCACTGGCCCGCGCCGCGTACGGCAACGGCGACCGGGTGCTGGCCGCCGCGCTCGAGGCCGGAGCATTTGAGACCGGCGCGCAGGCCTGACCGTCGGATCAGGGCGCACAGGACCCGATCCGGTGGGCGTTCGCCATGACCGAAAAGGTGATGGTCGTCGCTGGAATGCTGGGAAAGACCGAGGCATCGACGAGATGCACACGCGACAGACCGCAGGGCCGTCCCAGCGTATCCGCCTGCCCGGCTTCGGGCAGCTTGGCCATGGGCATCGACCCGCCGACGTGAAAGCTGGACCCCACGGCCCCCTGACGGCGGGCAAAGCCCAGCGGCAGCAACCCGGCCAGTTTCAACACCTCCGCGATGCGCGCGGCGGCCTTGCCGGACACGGCGTCGGTTTCGTCATTGCCCGTTACCGTCGGGACAAGCCGCCCGTCTGAGGCAAGAGTCAGTCCGATCCGAGCCGAATGCGCCGAGTGCAGAAACACCTGGGCCACGATCAGCCGCCGCGCCAGCATGCGCCACAACGGCCCCGAGCCGGGAAGCCGGGCGCCGTAGTTGCGGATCAGGTCATGGGCGAAGAATTCGTTCCAGGTGTACAGTTGCGCATGGACCATATGGGGCGAGACGGCCGCGTCGTCCAGCTCGACGAAGATCTGCGGCAAAGTATGGAAGGGTCCGGCATCCGGGCGGCGGGGCAGGTGCCATCGGTGCAGACTGGGCAGAAAGAAATGCTGACTGTCCAGCAGGCGCAGGCTGGCGTCGGGAGCCGGAGAGGACAGCAGCAGAATGCGCGCGGTCTCGAGCACCCCGGCAGCGATGAAGACGCGGTCGGCCTGAATGGTCTCGCCCCCGTCGAGCGTGACCGTGACCGCATCGCCCTGTTCCTGAAACCGGTTCGCCAGCCCGATCCGGTACCGAAAGGCCGAATGGTGGCGCAGCCCCTCAAGCGTATGCGCGGCCGAATAGATCAGCCCCCAAGGACAACCATGCAGACACTGACCGCAATACCGGCACCCGGTCTCGACCGCCAGCCGCGACGCCCCGGCCCGGACGCCCAGTTGGGCCAGATCGTTTTTTCGCAGTGTCAGCCTGTCGAGCACGCGTTGGGCCTGTACCGAGGGGCTCAGCGGGGTTCTCTCGTGCATCGAAAAGGCCGGAAACAGGTCTTGCAGGGCGTCAGTCTGCCCGCTGATGGGCATGAAGGTGGCGACGGCGCGGTAATGGGGTGCCAGATCCTGATCGGTGATCGGCCAATCCTGCATGTCGGCCGCCCGGTTGGGCAGAACGGCGGAACCCCACAGGTTCGACAGCCCGCCAGCCGCGTGCGATGCCCGCAAGGCGACCGCGTCGGGATCGGTCAGCGTCATCGCGCCAGGTTCCATGGCGAAATCGGACCCGAACCGGCGAACCTGTCCCGCCGGGGTGTCGAATTGCGGGGCCTGCCAGGCCCGCCGGTCCTGCGGCGACCAGCTTTCGGGGTCGGTGGCGGCCAGACGGTTGCGCAGAGCCATCGCCGGCTCGTCGGGTCTGCGCCCGCCATCCAGCATCAGAACCCGGCGACCCCGGTCCAGAAGGGCCGAGGCGACCGACACGCCCGCCGGTCCGGATCCGATCACCAGATCGGTCACGGCGCGCGGCCCGCCCGGATCGCGACGGGGACGGTCATGTCGTCACTTGTCCCTGCATCTCGGCCACGATGTCGTCGATGATCTGCTGCAGCGTTCGCATCGGCCGGAACCCGGTCAAACGTTCAAGTTTGGTGACGTCCGGCAGCCGTCGCTGCATGTCCTCGAACCCGTCGGGATAGACCGTGTCATAGGGCACATGGCGGATCTCCGATCGGGATCCGGTCGTTCGGATGACCTGCTCGGCCAGTCTGCGGATCGTGACCTCCTGGTCGGTGCCGACATTGAAGACGTCTCCGCGGGCCTCGGGCAGGTGCATCAGGCGGCACATCGCCTCGACCACGTCGGCCACATGTCCGAAACAGCGCGACTGGTCCCCGGTTCCGTGTACCATCAGGGGGGCGCCGTCCAGCGCGGCCCGCACGAAATTGGGCAGAACCATTCCATAGCGCCCGGTCTGCCGCGGACCGGTCGTGTTGAAGAATCGCAATACCGTGACCGGCAGCCCGGATTCACGTGCATGCGCCAGGGCCAGGAATTCATCCAGAGTCTTTGCGCAGGCATAGGACCAGCGCAGATTGCGGGTGGCGCCGATGGTCAGGTCGTCCTCTTCCTGGAATGGAAACTTGGTGCTTTTTCCATAGACCTCGGAACTGGATGCGATGAAGGTATGGGTCTTGTCGGTCAGCGCCGCATCCAGCACGTTTTCGGTGCCGGCAACATTGGTCAGGATCGACCGGCTGGGTTCGTCCATGATCAGTTTGACGCCGACCGCTGCCGCCAGGTGAAACACCACATCGGCCGGGCGCACCAGATCTGCAACCAGCTGCCGATCCAGAATGCTGCCCTCGACGAAGGAAAAATCGGGGTGCTTCGCCACCCCGGCCAGATTGGACATCAGCCCGGTCGACAGATCGTCGAGAACGGTCACCCGATGTCCTTCGTTGATCAGCCGTTCGGTCAGATGAGACCCTATGAACCCGGCGCCGCCGGTAATCAGAATGTGCATGTGTTCGTACCAGTCACTTACCAAGAACCAAATTCAACCTCTGCCGACCCGCGCTGATAAACCCGGCGCCGGCCGTCTTTGAAATTTACCACGGCTTTCCCCGAACCCGCGCCCGTAACCCGCGCAGGGCCTTGCGGACGGTCAGATAGGGGCTGCCGCGCCCCGCCAGATGCGCCCGCCACCGGGCGATGTCGGTGAAGTAATACATCTCGAGCCGGGGCAGATCGTGGATGTCATCCCCCGATCGGGCCACGCCCAGCCGGGTTCCGACCGCGCTATCATACCGCCGGGCGATCATCTGGCGGACGGTGGGGTTCGAGGCGCCGTAGGGCGGCGCGAAATGCCGGATCGGGCGGTGCAAGCGGGCCGAGATTTCAGCTCCGCTGGCCTCGATTTCGTGTTGGGCTGCCCCGGCGTCCAGTGCCGTCAGGTCCGGATGACTGATGCTGTGGGCGCCGAACTCCACGCCCTGATCGGCCAGGCTTTCGATCTGGTCCCATCGCATCAGCGGCCGGGGCGGGACATGCCCGCCGGCCCAGGAATCGGTGCCGCCGATCCGGCCCGAAGGCAGATAGACGATGGGCTGAAACCCATGGTCGCGCAGGATCGGCCAGGCGGTGTCGGCGAAATCGGCGAACCCGTCGTCAAAGGTTATGACGACCACGCGTGGGGCAGGGGCGGCGGCTAGGGCGTCAGGCGTCACCACCGGCAGGCCCGAGTCGGCCAGCGCCCGCATCTGTTCGGCAAAGATACGCGGCGCGATTGACGTCGGTCCGGGCGCGTCCGAAATCGCGTGATACATCAGGATATCGGCCTGCCAGTCGGACATGGCTCAGTCTTCCACCACATGCGAGGCGAAGACCTCGCGATACCGGTTCCATTTCGCGCGATCGACCCGGCCTGCATCGTCGATGCAATCGGCGGCGCCATAGGCCATGGCAAAGGCATGGTGGGTGTTGTCGTGGGCAAACAGTCCCTGCCGCCCGAACACCAGCAGGCCATCGAGACCCGACAGCCAGCGATCGACGGTGTCGAACCGCGCTTCGTAGCCGATGTCATAGACCGGATAGGCATGGCTGAGCCGACGGGTTTCGCAGCGCCGGACCGGAACCGTGACCGGCAGGCCCAGCTGACCCAGCCACTTGGTGAACTCCTGCCCCAAGGCCTCGTCGGACATGCTCCACCATTTCTCGTCCGGGTCGCAGGGCAATTCGGCGCACAGGACCGTCACGCCCTTTGGCGAGCCGCTGGCGTTATAGTTCTTGGGTTCTGACATGCGGCTGATCGGGATCGACAGCTCGGGGAAATAATGTGCGTCGAACTCGGTGAACTGGTCGGTTTCCAGCACCAGATACAGCAGGATCATGCCGCGAAACCGGATGCCGCGGGCCGCTTCTACCACATCGGCGGGCGGGTCGGGGATCAGGCGCGTCAGCGCGGTCAGCGGGATGGTAGACAGGATCAGGTCGCCGGTCAGCTGTCGTTCGCCGCCGGCGTCGCGGACGGTCAGGCCGCAGACGTGGTTTCCCTGCCGCTGGATTGCGGTGATTTCGGTGTCGAACAGAAATTCCGCGCCTTTTGTCCGGGCGCTCTCGCGCATTGCGTCCGAGATCTGCCCGAACCCTTTGCGCGGATAAAAAAACCGCCCCGCCGTTTCGCTGCGCAGCCCGGGCAACAGCCGCAGCATCTTCATCAGGATCTTTCCGACCGACCCGCTGCCCACCCGTCGTTCCGCCAGCT